>DASWKP010000137.1:0-4024 GCA_036396575.1 Longimicrobiales bacterium
TTGTCGGTCTCGATCTCGGCGAGCACCTCGCCGCTGGAAACCGCGTCCCCCTCGGCTTTGAGCCACTGCACGACCTGCCCCTCCGACATCGTGGGGGACAGCGCTTCCATATGGACCTTGGTCGCCATCAGTCGCTTGCCAGCTCCTTCTTCAGCGGTACAGGACCCGGTTGCACGCTTCGACCACCCGCTCGGCGGAGGGCTTGGCGAGCTGCTCCAGGTTCTTGGCGTACGGCATGGGCACGTCCGCCTGGCTCACCCGCAGAACGGGCGCGTCCAGATCATCGAAGGCCTCCTCCTGGATCAGCGCCACGATCTGGGAGCCCACGCCCACGAACTGCCACCCCTCCTCCACATACACGGCCCGATTGGTCTTCCGCACCGTGGCCAGGATGGCGTCCACGTCCAGGGGTCGGATGCTCCGGAGGTCCAGCACCTCGGCGCTCACGCCCTCCTTCTCCAGCTTTCCCGCGGCCTCGAGCGCCACGTGGACCATCTTGCCATGCGTGATGATGGACACGTCCTCCCCCGGGCGCTTGACGTCGGCCACCCCCAGGGGGATGACCCAATCGTCGTCGTCCGGCACATCCCCCTTGAGGTTGTAGAGGAGCTCGCCTTCCATGACGGCGACGGGGTCCTGGTCGCGGATGGCCGCTTTGAGGAGACCCTTGGCGTCAGCGGGTGTGGCCGGCGTCACGAGCTTCACGCCCGGAGCGTGCACGTACCAGGTCTCGCACGCCTGGGAGTGCTGGGCCCCGAGCTGGAGCGCGGCCCCGGTCGGTCCGCGGAAAACGATGGGGCAGGTGATCTGCCCGCCGGACATGTAGTTCATCTTGGCGGCGGAGTTGATGACCTGGTCCAGCGCCAGGATGGAGAAGTTGAAGGTCATGAACTCGATGACGGGCCTGAGGCCCACCATGGCAGCCCCCACGCCCAGCCCCGCGAAGCCCAGCTCGCTGATGGGCGAGTCCACCACGCGCCGGTCGCCGAAGGTCTCCAGCAGCCCCTTGGACACCTTGTAGGCCCCGTCGTACTCGGCCACCTCCTCGCCCATGAGAAAGACCGAGTCGTCCCGCTCCATCTCCTCGCTCAGGGCAGAGTTCAGCGCCTCCCGGTAGGTCATGACCGCCACGGTCAGCGCTCCTCGCCAGCGGCCGGGCGGCCGTCGAAGAAGAGGCGGCCGTGGGGGTTGATCTCGGAGTAAACGTGGTCGTAGAGGTCGCTCGCGGGGGGGAACGGCGAGGCCTCGGCGAACTCCACCGCCGCCTCCGCCTTCCGGCTCGCCTCGGCGTTCATTTCCTCCAGGCCCTCCCGCGTCAGAAGGCCCTCGTCCATGAGCGTGTCGCGGAGGATCGCGATGGGGTCGCGCTCTTCCACGTGCTGCGCCACCTCCTCCCTGGACCGGTAGGTGCCGGATACCGGGTCGGACATGGAGTGGCCTTTGAAGCGGTAGGTGCGGACCTCCACGAACTGGGGCCCCGCGCCGGCCCGTACGCTCCGGGCCAGCTCGGCGAAGTGGGCGTAGGTCTCGAGGGCGCTCTGGCCGTCGACCGACGACCTCGTCAGGCCGTACCCTCGGGATCGGTCCGCCACCGGCGTGTCAGAGACCCGGTGAAAGGCCGTTCCCATCCCGTATGCGTTGTTCTCCACGACGTAGATGACGGGCAGGTCCCAGACCGCCGCCATGTTGAGGGCCTCGTGAAACGCCCCCTGGTTGACGGCGGCATCGCCCATGAAGCACACGCACACCCGGTCCTCGCCTCGGTACTTGATGGCCCACGCGATTCCCGCGGCCAGTGGCACCTGAGCGCCCACGATTCCGTGCCCCCCCATGAAACCCGCGGCGGCGTCGAAGATGTGCATGGAGCCGCCCTTGCCCCGCGACGACCCGTCCACCCGGCCGAACAGCTCCGCCATGACCCGTTTGGGATCCACGCCTTTGGCGATGGCCTGCGTGTGGTCCCGGTATGCGGTGATGACGTAGTCGTCGGCGCGCAGGGGCTTTATGCACCCGGCGGCCGCTCCCTCCTGCCCGATGTGGAGGTGGCAGAAGCCGCCGATCTTGCCGATGGCGTACGCCTCCTCGGCCTTCTCCTCGAAGCGGCGATAGAGCAGCATGTCGCCGAGGAGGCCCATCGCCACGTCGGGGTCCACGCCCGAAAGGGCCTGGCTGCCCGCGGCCCCGTCCTGGAGCTTCTCTGGCACGGCTCTGGTGGAGGCCATGGACGGACTACCCACCCGGAGCCGTCGGGGCGGCGCGGCCGACCTCGATCTGGACCAGCTCCAGGCCCGGCATCTCGGCAGGGGCGGGCACGTCGGCCTCCAGGACCCGCTGGATCGTCCCGGGCCCGCCCGCCTGGACCTCGCGAGCCTGCTCCTTGGCGTGGTAGCTGGAGCGCACCAGGGGCCCCGCCTCCACGTGCCGGAAGCCGCACTCCTCCTCGCCGACCCGCTTCCACTCGGCGAACTCCTCAGGCGAGACCCAACGGGCCACCGGGATGTGCATGAGGGATGGGCGCAGGTACTGGCCCAGGGTGAGGATGTCCACCGAAGCCTTGCGAAGGTCGACCATCGCCTGGCGGATCTCGTCGCCTTCCTCCCCCATGCCCAGGATGATGCCGGTCTTCGTCAGGATGTCGGGGCGCAGCCGCTTGGAGGCCCCCAGAAACGAGATCGAGCGCCAGTACCGCCCGCCGGGGCGCACGTCGGGGTGGAGGCGGAGGACGGTCTCCAGGTTGTGGCCCAGGATGGCGGGCTCCGCGTCCAGAACGGTCTCCAGGGCAGCCTCGTCCCCCTTGAAGTCGGGGATGAGGACCTCCACCGAGCACTCCGGCGACAGGGCGCGGATCCGGCGAATGGTGTCCGCGTAGATGCCCGCTCCCCCGTCCGGCAGCTCGTCCCGGTTCACGCTGGTGATGACCACGTGCTCGAGCTCGAGGTCCCGCACGGTTACCGCGACCCGCCGGGGTTCGTCCACGTCCAGCTCCGTGGGCAGCCCGTGGGCCACGCCGCAGTACTTGCACGCCCGCGTGCACACGTCCCCGAGAATCATGAACGTGGCCGTACCCGCCTCCCAGCACTCGCCCATGTTGGGGCATCCCGCCTCCTCACAGACGGTGTGGAGGGCGCCGCCGCGCATGAGGCCCTTCAGGCGGAGGTAGTTCCGGCCGCCGGGCGCCCGCACCTTGAGCCACGCGGGCTTACGGGCGCGGTGCGGAATGGTGTCCAGGCCCCGGTGGGCCGGGATCCTGGATGTGCCCTTGGGCTTCACGACCCCCGTGTCCTTGTCGCCGGGAGCGTAGCCCCCGCTGGGGGGGGACGTGACTCGGGCAGCGTTGTCGCTCAATGTTCCTCCAAGCGGGACCGCACGCCCCTCAGGCTCCACCGAACCCGGGGCCAGGGCGACGAAAGCCGCCCGGCGGGCGGCCTTCGTAAACAACCTTTTATCATAGCCCGATGCCGAGGCCGCGTACAAGATACGCAACGGCGAAGCCCAGGTAGTTGCCCACCGCATAACCCAGTAGGCCCACGATGATCCCGGGCAGCACCAGGCCCTGCCACCCCCGGGCCACCGCCACGGCCAGGGCACTCGACGGGCCACCCACGGCCGCCTGGGACGCAACCGCCAGCGTGCCCAAGTCCAGGCGCGCCAGGCGCCCCAGACCGAACACCACCACCCCGTGGACGCCCACCACCACCAGGGTGTAGAGGAAGACCTCGACGCCCACCTCCGCGATGTCCGCGATGCGGGAGTAGATGCCGATGACCACGAAGAACAGGTGCAGCGCCAGGGTGCCGAGCTGGAGAGCCCCACGTGGCTCCCGGAATGGCTTCGTGTGCCCCACGATGAGGGCGAACGTCGTGAGCCAGAGCACCGCCGGCACGACGGGGATGCGCGCGGCCATCCACTCGGAGGCCACGAGCAACGCCAGGCCCGTGGCCAGCAGAACCGCCAGGTCCAGCGTGCTGATGCCGCGCTTGAGGAAGAAGGGGTGGTGAGCGTAGGGATCGACATCGGCGACGGC
>DASWKP010000138.1:0-2321 GCA_036396575.1 Longimicrobiales bacterium
GGTCCCCCGGTTCAGTCCCCCAGCACGTGGGCGAAGATCAAGGGCGCGACGATGCTGGCGTCGGAGTTGATGAAGAAGCGGGGGGTATCCGCGCCGAGCTTGCCCCAGGTGATCTTCTCGTTGGGCGGCGCTCCCGAGTACCCGCCATACGAGGTGACCGCGTCCGTGATCTGGCAGAAGTAGCCCCAGAAGGGGACCTCACGCTTGAGATCCTGGAGGATGCTGGGCACGGCGCAGATGGCGAAGTCGCCGGCGATGCCGCCCCCGATCTGGAAGAAGCCCACGGACGGGCGGCCCTCGTCGGCCCCGTTGTTGGCCATGTACCACTCCATGAGGTGGGCGAACTGCTCCGTGCCCGTCCGCACGCACTGGTGGTGCGGAACCCGGCCTTTGAGGACGTTGGCGGCGAACATGTTGCCCATGGTGGAGTCCTCCCACCCCGGCGAATACACGGGAATCCCGGCCTCCATGGCGGCCAGCATCCAGGAGTGGGCCGGATCGATCTGGTAGTGCTCGTCCACCTCACCCGACGCCAGGACGTCGAACAGGAACTCGGCCGGCGTCCTGCGCTCCCCCGCCTCACACGCCGCCCGCCATCGGGCCTCCAGGCGCGCCTCGACATGCCGCATCACATCCTCCGGGATGCACGTGTCCGTCACCCGGTTCATGCCCCGGTCGAAGAGGTCCACCTCGTCCTGGGCAGACAGGGCCCGCCAGTCCGGGATGATCTCGTAGCCGTCGTGGGCCAGGAGGTTGAAGACGTCCTCCTCCAGATTGGCCCCCGTGCAGGAGATGGCGTGCACGTGCCCGGCCCGGATCATGCGAGCCAGGATGATCCCCAGCTCTCCCGTCGACATGGCCCCGGCCAGGCTGACGAGCATCCTGCCTCCGGCGCTCACGTGCGCCTCGTACGCCCGCGCCGCGGCCACCGTCTCCCGGGCGTTGAAGTGCCGGTAGTGGCGGTCCATGAAGTCGCCGATGGCGCCCATTCATCCCTCCCGAGTGGTTCCGGCGGGTCGCCGACCGCCGGTGACCCGCCCACGTCGATGGAGAAGCTACGCCCGAGCGTCGCCGGGGCAACGCTCACCGGATCCGAACGCACGGATAGGGTCGCCGACACGGCCAGTCGCTTCTGGACGCCGACGGCGTCACCATGGTATGGTTGACGACGACCCGGAAGCCCCCCTCCCACCCACGGGAAGACACCGTGCTTTCGACCCCCGTCCTGGCCGGAATCGTCGCGGCGGTGGCCGCACTGGTCACGTCGCGCTTGTACGTGCGGGCACCGTCCAGGCTCGCCTGTCCGGCGTGCGGGGAAGCCACGGCCCAGGTGAGACGATCCCGGCTCAGCCGGATGCTGGAGCCCTGGATCCTGTGGCGCTGGTGCCCGGCGTGCGGGTGGCAGGGATGGGCGCGCGGCCCGGTCGCGCCCCTTGGGTCAGCGCGGATCAGGCCTCCGTTTCGTTGGCGCCACCCGCCGCCGAAGGGGCTCTTTCCCGGTGACGACACCCCCGATCACGACTCGGGCTTCCGGTGGCGGCGACGCTCACCCGAGAATCACGAGCGTCCCTCGGGCTTCCGCTGGAGAGAATCGGGCGACGGCTGAGAATGTCGAGGCACTGAGAAACGGGTCGCGGTCACGGCGTTTACGCGGAAACGCATCCACGCTGAGAAGCGCCCGGAGATCACTCGAGAATCACTCGATGGGCGCTCAACCCCCTCCCGCCGCCATCCCCACCCCCGCCGCCGCGCCCTCCCAGTCCGGGTCCGCAACGGCGATCCAGGTGCCCGAAGCCGCGTCCCGGAGAACGGCGTGCACGCGCCCGAACGCGCCCTCCCGGTCGATGACCTCCACGTCGAAATCCAGGGCCCGCATCGCTTCGATGTCCTCGGGCATGAACCCGAGGCCCGTGCCGATCTCGGCCTCGAAGCCGCGCCGCTGTGGATAGACGCGGGGGGCCGCCAGGGCGTCCTCCAGGCTCATGCGATGGTCGATGATCCGGCTCACCACCGCCACGATGGCCGGCGGGATGCGTCCGCCACCCGCCGCGCCCAGGGCCAGGTACGGCTCGCCGTCCGAGAGCACGAGGAGCGGGGAGATGTGGGAGGAGGCCCGCTCGCCGGGCCGCATGTCACCCAGGTAGCCGCCCAGGGTCGCGGCGTAGAGGAAGCCGAGCCCCGGCGCCGCCACCCGCGACCCCATGGAGGGCCCCAGGGACTGGGTGAGGGCCACGACGTTGCCGCGCGAGTCGGCGGTGGTGAGGTGGGTGGTGTGGCCTGCGCCCCCGCCTCCATCCACCTCCGCTCCCCCTGCGCCCGCC
>DASWKP010000139.1:0-16410 GCA_036396575.1 Longimicrobiales bacterium
GTCGGCGCGTGGCAACACGCCTCCCTGGCCCCTTCCGGCGGCAAGACGTACGCGTACTCGGGACGGGATGGCTCCCTCCTGTGGGCGATCACGGGCAAGGTCATGGGCGAGACCTTCGGCTTCGACACCACGGGCATGGGCGACGTGAACGGCGACGGCACCGTGGACCTCCTCCTGACGTCGGCGTGGAGCGCCATCGAGGGTGCCCGCTCCGGGCGCATGTACATCGTGTCGGGGAGGCCGCCCGGATCTCGGTGAAGCGTCGGCATCTCAGGTCGGGATCCCCAGGCGGGGCGGCCCGCGCAGCTGACGAAGCCCGCGGGGACCCGACTCAACCCTGGCGGATCAGCTCGCTCAGCCTGGCGCGGTCCAGCTTCCCGTTGGCGTTGCGAGGGAGGCTGTCCACGAAGATGAAGCGGCGCGGCACCTTGGGGGAGCTGAGCCGCTCCCGCGTGGCCGCATCGAGCTCGGCCTCGTCGAGGGCGCTCCCCGCCCGCCGGATCACCACGGCCACCAGCAGCTCACCCCACTCCGCGTCGGGCAGGCCCACGACGGCCACGTCCTCGATCCCCGGTCGCTGGCGGAGAACCTCCTCCACTTCCGCCGGGTCCACGGTGACGCCCCCGGTCACGATGCGGTGAGAGCGACGGCCGGTGACGTAGACGTGCCCTTCGTCGTCCACCGTGCCCCGATCTCCCGTGTACAGCCACCCCTCCTCATCCACGACGAGCCGGTGATCCCCGAGGCGACCGAGGGCCACGGTGGGGCCTCGCACGAGCAGCTCACCGTGGCGGCCCACGCGCACCTCGACGCCGTCCAGCGGAGGCCCCACGGTGCCGCGCTTACGGGCCACCAGATCCGGCGCCGCCGTGGCGACCTGGGACGTCGCTTCCGTGAGCCCATAGGTGAGAGCCACCGGAAAGCCCGCCGCGAGGGCCCGGTCCAGGAGAACCGCCGGCGTGTGCGCGCCTCCCACCAGGACGCAGCGGAGCGACGGCGGCGGCGGTCGGTCCTCCCGGGCGGCCAGCGCGTGGTGGAGCATCGTGGGCACCAGAGACACGTGCGTGACGCTGCCCGCGTCCACCAGCTCGTTCATGCCGTCGACGCGGAAGCGGCCCCGCGCCACCACGCACGAGCCGTGTACGGCGGCCCTGGTCACCAGCGCCAGGCCTCCGATGTGGGCCACCGACAGCGAGGCGTACCAGCGGTCGTCGGCGCCGAGCCCCAGGCGGGCGCCGACGGCCGCGGCGCTATGCCGGAGAGCCTCCCGGGAGATGAGGACGCCCCGGGCGGCGCCCGCGGAACCCGACGTCCACAGGACGGCGCCGACGTCCTGCCCGGAGGACTTCCAGCCGCCTGGCCCCGGCTCCGGCCCGCGCCGATCCAGGACCACGGCGGGGCCGAGTGCCTCGAGCGCGTCCGCCCGCTCCGTGCGGGTGAGCTGGGGGCTGAGGGGAGCGAGCACTGCGCCGAGGCGCGCCACCGCGTGGATGGCGCACACCGCCCTGGCGCCGGGGTGCAGGAGGATCGCCACGGCCGTCCCGGGCCGCGCGCCGGCCGCGTGGAGCCGTGCGGCCAACCCGTCCACCTCCTCGTCCAGCTCGCGATACGTCCACGACCGCGCCCCGTCGTCCAGCGCTGTGCGCTTTTCGTGGCGAGCCACCGCCTCCGCGAGGATGTCCATCACGCCGCCCAGGCCAGCACGCCCCCCAGGGCGAGCCCGTACGCCGCCACGACCCGGGCCGTCTGCCCCAGGGCTGGAAGGAGCTCGGCGGGGTCCTGGAAGCGCAGCACCCGCCACGCGGGTGGGATGGCCATGAGCCCGACGAGCGGAACCGCCCACGCCAGGAGAGGCCAGTCGAACCGCACCACGCCGATGGGCGGCACCGCGAGACCGAACGCCACGAGCAGGAGATACTCCCCCCGGGACGCGGTCTTGCCGAGCCGCACGGCCAGGGTGCGCTTGCCCGCGGTCCGGTCCGTGTCCAGATCCCGAAGGTTGTTCACGACCAGGATGGCGGTGCTCAGCGCGCCCACCCCCGCACCGGCCCACAGCACGTCCGGCGTGAGGGTCAGGGCCTGGACATACACCGTGCCCCCCACGGCCACGAGGCCGAAGAAGACGAACACGAACAGGTCGCCGAGCCCGTGATAGGCGAGGGGAAACGGGCCTCCGGTGTATGCCACCGAGCACACCAGCGACGCGAGGCCGATGAGCACGATGGGCCACCCGGCCACCCACACGAGGTAGGTCCCCACCGCGAGGGCGGCTCCCAGGGTGGACCACACCCCCCTCCTGACCTGCTCGGGAGCCAACAGGCCCGCCTGGGTGACCCGCAGCGGGCCGATCCGCTCGTCGGTGTCCGTTCCCCGGATGAAGTCGTAGTAGTCGTTGGCCAGATTCGTGGCCACCTGGATCAGCAGGCCCCCTGCCAGGGCGGCGAGGGCCGGAAGCGGGACGAAGGCGCCCTTGAGGGTGGCGAGGCCGGAGCCGATGAGCACGGGCGCCGCCGCCGCGGGCAGCGTCCTGGGCCGGGCCGCCAGGATCCACGCGGCGAACGCGGTGGGCCGGTCGGCGGACGGTATCGACTCCGCCGGAGACGGGGGCGCGGCTGGCCTCGGTGACCCGGTCACGCGCGGGCTACCACGGAAGCCATGGGTACTTGCGGAAGTCCGGAGGCCGCTTCTCCAGAAAGGCGTTCCTGGCCTCCTTGGCCTGGTCCGTCATGTAGAAGAGGAGGGTGGCGTTGCCGGCCAACTCCTGGAGGCCAGCCTGGCCGTCGACCGCGGCGTTGAAGGCGCTCTTGAGCAAGCGGATGGCCAGCGGGCTCCGGTCCAGGATCTCCTGGGCCCACCGCCAGCCCTCGGCCTCGAGCTCCTCCACGGGCACCACGGCGTTGACCATGCCCATGTCCAGGGCCTCCTCGGCCGAATACTGGCGGCACAGGTACCAGATCTCGCGGGCCTTCTTCTGGCCCACCATGGACGCCAGGAACGACGAGCCGAAGCCGCCGTCGAAGCTGCCGACCTTGGGGCCCGTCTGGCCGAAGACCGCGTTGTCCGCGGCCAGCGTCAGGTCGCAGATGACGTGGAGAACGTGGCCCCCGCCGATGGCGTATCCGGCGACGAGACAGATCACCGGCTTGGGCATGGAGCGGATGTAGCGCTGCAGCTCGAGGACGTTGAGCCGGGGCACGCCATCCCCGCCCACGTACCCGGCGTCCCCTCGAACCCGCTGATCGCCTCCGGCGCAGAAGGCGTACTTGCCGTCCTCGGCGGGCCCCTCCCCCGTGAACAGGACCACGCCCACGGAGGGGTCCTCCCCGGCATCCCGGAACGCCTCCTGAAGCTCCAGCAGGGTCTCGGGCCGGAAGGAGTTCCTCACCTCGGGCCGATTGAAAGCGATGCGGGCCACCCCCGCGGACTTCCGGTAGGTGATGTCCCGGTACTCCTTGACGGTCGTCCAGTCGGGCTGGGTCACGGGGTCTCTCCCTCCTTCAGGCGCGCCCGGGCGGATGCGCTCAAGGCCCGGGCGATGGTCTCTCTCTGCTCCTGAGCCCGCGCGGCTACGGTGCGTACCTGAATCACCGTCGTGTCGTTCCCGGCCCCCACCCCACCAGCGAGGGCGCGGGCGAGAGCGTCCTGGAGCGTGTCCCGGTCCGTCGCTTCCACGCACGGCACCCCGTAGAGATCCGCCGCGTGGCGGAAGTCCAGGCCGTGGGGCGTCACGAAATAAGGTGTGAACCAGGGCTCGTGGTCCCGGATGGGCAGCGCGTGGAAGATCCCCCCGCCGTCATTGTGGATCACGACGAACACCACTGGCGCGCCCGTGTCGCGGGCGGCGAAGAGGCCGGTCAGGTCGTGATGGAACGCCACGTCCCCCAGGAGGACGACCGTGGGCCGCAGGCCGGCGAGGGCCGCCCCGAACCCCGCCGACACCACGCCATCGATCCCGCTGGCGCCCCGGTTCCCCAGCGTCAGCAGCGACACCTCCCTGGGCGGAGCAAAGGCGTCCAGGTCCCGGATGGGCATACTGGCGGAGACGTAGAGGGTCGTCCCGGCGGGCACCGCCTCCGCCACCGCCGCCACCACGGCGCCATCCTGGAACGACTCCCCGAGGAGCCCGTCCGCCGTGCGGCGAGCGGCCTCGCCAAGATCCAGCCAGCGGAGTCGCCACTCCGGCGAACCCCGTTGCCGCACCAGAGCCTCCACCTCCCGGAGGGCATGGGCCACGTCGCCCCTCAGGTACGTCGAGGCCGTGAGGCCGTGGTCCTTCCAGCGATAGCCCGGGTCCAGAACGGTCTGGGGCACGCCATGATGGTCCTGGAGCCACTCGGCCAGCGCCACCGAGGTGGGCGCCTGCCCGACCCGGAGCACGAAGTCGGGCTCCAAGGCCCGGCGCACCTCCGGATCCCGGAGGAAGAGGTCGTACGCCGGGATGGTGGCGGCCCCGTGCTGGAGAGCGTAACGGGCGCCGGACAGGGGATCGGCCAGAAGGGGCAAGCCCGAAGCGGCGGCCAGCCGCAGGAGCCCCGGCGCCACCTCCGCTGGCCGGGAAACGGGTCCGGCGACGATGACGCCCCGCTCCGACCCCCGCAGAGCCTCGGCCAGCGCCCCGAGCTCCTCCTCCCCGCAATGGGCTCGGCGGGGCGTCACGCTCAGCGTCGGAGCCCGGCCCTCACCACCCGGTCCGGCGTCTCCCGCCTCCGCGGGGATCCCTGGCTCCAGAGGCTTCCCGAAGGGGAAGTTCACGTGCACCGGCCCGGCGGGATCGCCCAGAGCGTCGGCAACGGCCCGGACGGCCTGTACCCTGAAGTGTCGCACGGAGGCAGGGGCCGCGCCCGGCATCGGCATCTCCCGGAACGCCCGCGCGTAGCCGCCGAAGAGGCGCACCTGGTCGATGGTCTGGTTGGCGTCCGAGCCCCGTAACTCCGCGGGACGGTCGGCCGTCAGCACCAGGAGAGGCACTTCTGCGGTGGCGGCCTCCACCACGGCGGGCAGGAGGTTCGCCGCCGCCGTGCCCGACGTCGTGATCACGGCGGCGGGGAGCCCGGCGACCTTGCCGGCGCCCAGGGCGAAGAACGCCGCGCAGCGCTCGTCGTGGTGGACCACGGTGCGCAGGCCGGGATGCGCCGCGGCGGCCAGGACCAGCGGCGTCGAACGGGATCCGGGCGCGACGCACACCAGCCGAACGCCGGCGAGGGCCAGCTCGTCGACGAAGGCCCGCGCGCACGCGGCGTTGGCTTCGGCCCCGCTCACTCCAGGATCGCCCCGGAGGCCTTCACGGCCGCCACCACCGCCTCGAACTTGATGGCGGTCTCCTCCCATTCGGCGGCGGGTACGGAGCCGGCTACGATGCCGGCCCCGGCGAAGAGCCGCCACGTGAGCCCTTCGTTGACGGCGTTTCTGAGGGCTGGAGCGAACACGCCGTTGCCTTCCGGATCGAACCAGCCCACGGGGCCGGCGTACCATCCCCGTTCGAAGGGTTCCTCATCGCGGATGAACGCGAGGGCCGCGTCCCGGTCCACACCGCACACGGCGGGCGTCGGGTGGAGGGCGGCCACAAGGTCGAGGACGTGGCTCCCGCGGCCCGGTCGCGCCCGGATCTCTGTCTCCAGGTGCTGGATGCCCGCCAGCGTCAGGACGTGGGGCTCCTCCTGCACCTGGATCTGTTCGGCCAGGGGGCGCAGGCGCTCGACCATGTCCTCCACGACGATGCGCTGCTCCTCGCGGTCCTTACGGCTCTCCATGAGGGCGTGGGCCAGTCGGGCCCGATCCTCCTCCGACTCCCCGCGCCGAGCGGAACCCGCCACGGCCGTGGCGTGGAAGACACCGCTCCGGACGGTGGCGATGGTCTCCGGCGCGGCCCCGAGCAGCGCCTTGCCCGCCTCGGGCTCGAAGAGGAAGACGTGGCTGTCCCGGTTCTCGATCCAGAGGTTCCGCACGACCTCCACCACGTCGACAGCCCGCGTGGTGGTGAGGTCCAGCGTCCGGGCCAGCACCACTTTGGAGAAGCGGCCGGCCGCGATGGCCGTGACCGCCTTCGCGACGGCTCCCTCCCACGCTCGCCGATCCGTGGCCACGCCCCGGGCAGGGTTGGGCGTCGGGCTCGAGCTCGCGACGGGTCCCGACAGCTCCTCCGTCAGCTCCTCCAGCGTGGCCTCCACCGCTTGCGTCACGTCCCCGGGTTCGGCGCCGTCGGGAAGGGGCATCCGCGCCCGAAGCTTGCCGCGGCCGGTGGCGTCGCCTTCGAGCTCGAGGCGGGGCAGCACGAAGAGCGCGGCGGGAAAGGCGTGCCACGCGCCCTCGGCCCGATGTCCGTCCCGGAAAGCGAAGCCTCCGAACCAGCGGTGCCGTCCGACGAGGCGGGGGTCGTGCGATCCGTCCCCGGCCGCATGGAGGCGAGCGGCCTCATCGCGGACCCGAGTGAAGCGCCGCGCGGGGCTCTCCTCCCGCTCGACCCGGATGTCCGCCACCTTGCCGGCGTGCGCTACCCACCGGTCCCCTCGGGACCAGAAACCCCGGGACTGCCCCGACGCCATGCGCAGGAAAGCACCGGGCCGGGCGCCCTCCAGGGAACGCGCGACGGTCACGAATCGCGTGCCTGCGGCGGCGGTGGTCTCGATGGTGGGGTCCGGGATGGCGTGGATGTCGGGCCTGGCCGACCCTAAATATAGCAGGATGTCAGGGCAGACGCGGCGCCGGCGCGGAGGCCAGGGTCACGCTCACGTCCACATCCACGGGGGGCGGGACCCGGATGGCGGGCAGAGCCCCCTGAAGCGCCACGAGGAAGGCCACGAGGGCGGGCGCGACGAGCCAGTGGATGCGCGCCGTCCCGGACCGGGCGTCCACCAACCTCGCGACCCGGCCGGCGAGCACCCCCGCGCCCGGGCGAACCACCGCGAGCGCGGGTAGCCGGCGCCCGGGGGTGAGCCACTCGGCGGCCCGGGCCAGGGACCGGGCCAGCTCCAGCGGCCGACCGGTCCACGACACGGCCCGGTCATCGGCCAGCACCTCGCCGGCGTCGCGGATCTCGCGGCGGGCCCGGCCCACGAGAGGCTGGAACCAGCACAGCGCGTCGACAGCCGCCAGGACGGTGACCCAGTAGGGATCTCCGCGCCGCAGGTGGGCCAGCTCATGGGCCAGCACCGCCTCCAACTCCAGAGGCGTCATCTCATCCTGGGCCTCGGGAGGAAGTCCGATGAGGCGGGAGCCCAGCGCCGCCGGGCTGGCCAGGCCCGGCAGGACCACGACGCGCACGGCGTCGCCTACCCCGGCGCGGACTCGCAGGTCGTCGAGGAGCCGGTCCGTGGCGGGGTCGGCCGGACCACTCCGCGCCACTTCGCGGCGGAGCGCCAGGGCGTCCCGGGCGAGGCCCAGGAGACCCAGCAGGGCCCCGGCACCCCACAGCGCCACCAGAACGCCCGGCACGGCATCGAGGGGACCGCCGCACGCTTCCCGGATGCTCCGCGCCCTTTCCGGCGAGGGCACCGCCGGTCGCCCTGTCAGGTCCGCGCACGCCTCCGAGCGCCGGGCCAGCCCCGGCACCGTGATGCGCTCCGAGGCGCGCACGGTGGATTCGCCGGCTCGCGTCATCAGGACGGTCCGCTCCAGAACGGCGCCGCCCGGGGGGGAGCCGGGAGCCGTGTCTCCCGCTCCGAAGACCCCTACCGCGCTGGAGACCGCAACCGCCACCACGCCCGCCTTCCACGCCAGGTCCCGGAGCGCCGGCGACGCGGGCCGGCCCCAGCGGGAGAGCAGCGCCAGGGTTCCCAGCACGACCGTGCCATTCACGGCGAAGCCCAGAATCCACTCGGTGAGGAGCCGGACGGAGTCGCCGTTCACCCGCGCCCCCCGCTCCGCCGGTCGTCCGCCTCCTCGATGAGGCGCCGGATGCTCCGAAGCTCCGCCGGGGACACGTCGGCGTCGCTCACCAGGTGGCTCACCAGCGCGGCGGGGTCTCCGCCGAACAGGGCGTCCGTGAGCTCCGCAACCTTGGAGCTGCGCACCTCTCCCCGGGAGAAGAGCGCCCGATAGACGTACTGGCGGCCGTCCTTGGCGTGCTCGACGACACCCCTTCGCTCCAGCCGGGACAGCAGCGTGGCCACGGTCGTGTGGGCAAGCTCCCGCTGGGGCCGCAGGGCCTCGCAGACCTCCGCCGTGGTGGCTTCACCCCGGTCCCACAGGACGGACAGGACGGAGATCTGGAGCTCGGTCAGTTGTGGGGACTCGGGCAAGGGCTTTAGGCTTGGTTCTCGGAACGCGTAACGGGGGGCATCATTCAGGTGTGATCCTCGACAGGTGTCGAGGGTTGCACCCGTACGCCACACTCCAACACCGGGACCCATGTCATCCATTCGCCGCGCGGGGCCATCCGTTCGCTGGGCCGCCGCCCTCCTGGGTGCGGCCCTCACCCTCCTCCCGGCCGAGGCCACGTCCCAGGACGCCCCCCCGGGGACGGACATCTTCCTGGCGCGCATCTCCGGCCAGGGCGCCGACCTCAGCATCGGACCCGCTCGCAACGTCACCAACCGGGCCGGCTACGACAATCAGCCCTTCTTCCTGCCGGACGGCTCCGGCATTCTGTTCACCGCGATCGACGAGGCCGGGCAAGCCGACGTCTGGCGCTACGACATCGCGGAGGACCGGGTCGTGCGGGTGACCGACACAGCCCCGGAGAGCGAGTACTCTCCCACGCCACTCCCGGACGGTTCGGGGTTCAGCGCGGTGCGCGTGGAGGCGGACTCCACGCAACGGCTCTGGCGCTTCGACATGGACGGCTCGTCCCCCCGGGTCCTCCTGCCCGGGGTGGCTCCCGTGGGATACCACGCCTGGGCCGACGACCGCACGCTGGTCCTGTTCGTCCTGGGTCAGCCAGCGACGCTCCAGGTCGCGGACGTGGCCACGGGCGTGGCCCGGGTCGAGCATCGCGACATCGGGCGCTCTCTACAGCGCATCCCCGGCGAGGAGGCCGTGAGCTTCGTCGACCGGGCGGAGAACGGGGACACCTGGATTTCCCGGTGGTGGCGCCGGTCCATCGAACCCCTGGTGCCGGCGCTGGACAACGGCGACTTCCACGCCTGGACGCCCGATGGCACCGTCCTCATGGCGAGCGGCTCCACCATCCACGCCTGGCGCCCGGATTTCGGGGCCGAGACGTGGAGGCCCATCGGGGGCGTGGCGGACCAGGAGGCCATCGTCAGCCGATTGGCCGTCAGCCCCGACGGCCAGTGGATCGCCATCGTCGGAGAGCTGCCGGGCGGCTGAGGCGGAGGCCATGGCTTCGCGCTTCCAGGCCCTCGCCGGCTACCTTTGGATGTGACCCCAGCTCAACGGAGGACCCCCACACATGAGACGGACTCTTCTCCTGGCGGCGCTTCTCGCTCTGGCGGCGTGCTCCGGCGAAGCTCCGCCCGCCGACGCCACGACCCAGGCCGACACGCTCACTCGGCGGCAGCGGGACTCGATAATCGCCGAGATGCCCCTCCCCGGCGCGGGAGTGGTGGGAGCCGCCCTCGAGGCCGCCGACGCGGCCGAAGCCCGAGCCCGGGCCCACGACACGATCCGGTAGGGGCCTGCCTGTCACAGACCCCGAGGGAGCAACGATCAGAACCTTTCAGGCGTCTCATTCGTAGGGACGGGTAATCGAGGGAGCCGGATGTACCGAGCCCCTCCGGGCGGTGAAGAGGACGGATGAGAGGATGCTGAAAACCAACAAGGTGAAGGACCTGATCGGAGTCGCGCTGGTCGTCCTGACCGGGCTCCTGTACATGACCGGCGTGACCCACGCCACGGTCGGATGTGAGTGTGACCCCCAAGAGGATGCGACCTCCATCGAGGCACCGGTGGAAGCGGCCGCCGACGTCGAGGTGAACGTGGACAGGGCTCAGAGCGACTGAATCCCGCGACGTCCGGATACATGGAAGGCCGACCCCGCGGGGTCGGCCTTCGTCCGTTCCAGGAGCCGCGTCCTGGTCGCCGCGGTTACGGTGCTTCCCCTGGCTCCTCCCCCGCGGCGCGCGCCGTGCTCCGAAGCGAACGTCGATCGGGGTTGTCGAGGAGCGACTCCGTGAAGTCCTGCCGGTCCTCGAGGAGGGACAGGCGCCCGCTCATCGTCTCCAGGAGGTCATGGATCCGCTCCAGGTCCGGGCCCACCTTTGGCTGTTGACGCTCTCGGGCCATGACCTCCAGGAGGTCGCCCAAGCGCCGGGACAGCGGCCTCAAGAGGACCACTCCCCCAACGGTGACGATGAAGATGATCGTCACGAGCATGGGTGCCAGCACATCCAATACGGCGAGATCCATCGTGCGCTCCTGACGGAGTGTTGACCGGTCGGCGTCCCGCGGGCCCTACGACCGCTCGTCCAGGGCTGTTTCGCGCATTCGTCCCGTTCAGGATCCCAGCGACGCCGCTTCAGGCCCCCATGAGGAGGAAGTACGTGAGCGCCCACGTTCCGGCCAGGGCCAGAAGGAAGAGGGACATCACGACGAGGCTTCGCTTTGTCGAGGGCTCTTCCACGGCGGCGATGCCGCGGTTCCGGGTCTCGGTACCAGCATCCGAGCGCGTATGGCTGGCGTCGATCATGACCAAAGCTAGGTCCGCCCCGGGACCGCGTCTGTCGGGAGGGACCCGATCCCGGGTGGGGCCATTCCCCACACCCCGGGAGGGGGCTCTACATCTCCTTGAGCAAGCCGACCCTCAGAGCGAAACGGACCAACTCGGAGCGGTGGTTGAGGCCCAGTTTGTCCATGATCCGGGAGCGGTAGGTGTCCACGGTCTTGGGGCTGATGAAGAGCTTCTGCCCGATCTCGCGCGAGGAGTATCCTTCGGCGGTGAGGGCCAGAACCTCCTGCTCCCGGGAGCTCAGGTCGTGGAGACCCGCCTGCTCCTCACTCTCGGCGGCCTTGTACTGCTGGAGCAGCAACTTGGTGGCCTTGGGCGGCAGGAAGACCTCTCCTCGGGCCACGACCTTGATGGCCTCGACCAGGTCCCGGTCGGCGCTGGTCTTGGTGAGGTAACCGCTGGCACCGGCTTCCACGACGGGCACCAGATACTCCTCCTCGGCGTGGACGGTCAGCACGAGGACCTTGGTGTCCAGACCCAGGGCCGCGATCCGCCGGGTGGCCTCCAGGCCGTTGGAGCCCGGCATGGACAGGTCCATGACCACCACGTCCGGCTTCAGGGCGCGCACCTGGTCCACCGCCTCGTCCCCGGACGCCGCCTCCCCGACCACGACCATCCCTTGATGGGACTCCAGCAGGGCCCGGATTCCGGCCCGAAACATGGTGTGGTCATCCACCAGCAAGATCTTGGCCTCAGACAATGTTCACCCCTTGTTCGAGCCAACCGGAATGCGGACGTGCACCCGGGTCCCCGCCTCGGGGCCGCTCTCGATGCTCATTCGCCCCCCGAGCATGTGGGCTCGCTCCCGCATGCCCATGAGGCCGAGCCCCCGTTGCCCGCCCGAGGCGGTCATGCCCGCATCGAACCCGTGTCCGTCGTCGACGATCTCCGCATCCACGTGCGTGCCGTTCCGCCGGACACGCACTTCCACCTCCGCGCCACCGGAATGGCGGACCGCGTTGGACACGGCCTCCTGCACGATCCTGTAGAGAACCAGCTTGCCGTCCTCGGTCAACAACGGATCCACGGGGTCGGCGTCGAACGTCGTCCGGAGACACCTGGTCTCGTTGACCGCGCGCAGGTGGGCGCGGATTGCCGCCACTACTCCCGCGTCCTTCAGCTCCGGAGGCCTCAGTCCCCGAGCGATGCGGCGCACGCCCTCGGCGCACGCCAGCAGCTCGTCCCGGACTCCGGCGACCGCCTCGCCCCACTCCGACTCGAACCCGGCGCGCTCCACGAGCTTCAGGCGTACCAGGAGGGCCGCCAGGTGTTGCGCCGTGTCGTCGTGCAGCTCACGGGCGATGCGTTCACGCTCCTCCTCCGACGCGCGCAGCGAGCCGACGCCGAAGTCCCGCAAGCGCCTCCACTCCGTGACGTCGCGCACGTTCGCGATGATGGCGAGCTCGCCGTCCCGAACCAGGGTGTTGAGGCTGATCTCCACCGGCAGCTCGGTGTCGTCCTTGCGGCGGCCGCGCAGCTCGAGCCCCGCGCCCATGGGCCTGCTCGTGGGAGCGGTCGCGTACCGCTCGCGCAGCTCCGCGTGGCCTGCGCGCAGCCCGTCCGGCACCAGAACGTCCACCCCCTGGCCCAGGAGCTCGCCCTGGTCGTACCCGAAGATGTCGTGCGCCGCCGGGTTCACCTCCGTGATGACCCCGTTGCCGTCCACGACGATGATGCCGTCGGGCGCGGCCCCGAAGATCGTCCTGTACAACCCGTCTGACATCTCGCTCACGTCGTCCTTTTTTCAGCGGGCATCGGAGGGGTTTCCCCACAGAATGTGCCGTCAAGTTCCCCACAGACCCGAGGCTCGTGGTGCCCTCAATTTAAATCAGAGCCGCGGGGCCGCGAGGGGTACGCTCGCCCCGGGGCGGTTTTTGCTCACGCCCCGACTGGAGGACACACCCCTCCGAAAAGTGGCCAATCGCGGAGAATAGGGAAGGAGGCCCATGGCGACGGACCGTCGGACAGAGGGCCCGAAAGGGACCTCCGAGGCTCCCAGGGAGTCGGCCGTCACCCGCTTGGGCCTGGCGCTGCTGAGGGTGCCCCTCTTCCTCAAGATCCTCCTGGCCAACGCGGTCATCGCGGCGCTGGCCGGCGCGGCAGCCCTCCTCATCGCCTCCCAGCTCCGGGGCGAGGGGGGGACGCTGGTCGTCGCTCTGGTTCTGTTCGTCCTGGCGACGTTCCTTCTGGGAGCTGCGGTCAACGCGGTGGTCATCCGGGTCGCGTTGACGCCTCTGACGCACCTCGGTGGCACGGCCGAGCGGGTCCGCCGCGGCGAGATGCGGGCCCGCGTGCCGGCCTCCCGGCTGGCAGACAAGCCGACGGAACGGATGGTGGCCGTCTTCAACCAGATGCTCGACAGCGTGCAGTCCGCCCACGAGCGCCAGCAGGAGCTGGCCATCCGCGTCCTCCAGGCCGAGGAGCGCGAACGGGGACGGATCGCGCGGGAGCTCTACGACGGCACCGCCCAGACCCTGGCCGGCGTCCTCATCCGGCTGCGGCTGGCGAACCTGGGCAACGAGGGCGGGCCTGACGGTGCGGCCGAGGATGGCCGGGAAGCCATGCCGATCCCCGACGAGATTCGACGGGAGGTGGCCCTGGCCCTGGACGAGGTCCGGGGCGTGGCCCGGCGGCTGCGGCCCCCGGAGCTGGACGAGTTGGGCGTGCGGCCGGCGCTGGAAGCCCACGCCAGGATGATGACCGAGGGGCGGGAGCTGGACGTGACCATCCAGGGCCACATCCCCGAGTCCCGCCTTGGCCGGGACGCCGCCCTCGCGCTCTTCCGCATCGGTCAGGAAGCCGTGACCAACGCCGTCCTCCACTCGGAGGGCCTGGCGGTCCAGGTCTCCTTCACATCCAAAGAGCAGGGCCTGCTGGTTGAGATCGCCGACGACGGCCGCGGCTTCGATATTCGGGACCTGTTTACGGGAACGGAACCCAACCTCGGCGTTACGGGCATGCGGGAGCGCGCGGTCTACGTCGGGGGCACGTTCTCCATCGATTCGGCCCCCGGAGGGGGGACCCGCGTACGCGCCCTCATCCCGTGGGCGAGCCCGCCCGAGCGCGACGGGACCCCGCTAGCCCAAGCCGGCGCCGCCGCCCGAACGGAGTCGGCGGAAGGCCACGGACCCGCCACCTGAGCCCGGACGCACGAAGGAGGATACCGATGTTCCACAGGATCCTGGTGCCGTTGGACGGCTCCGCCTTCGCGGAGTCGGCCCTGCCCCTGGCCCTGGCTCTGGGCCGGCGCGGCGACGTGGAGTTGGAGCTGGCGACGGTGCACGAGCCCGTGCCCAGCTTCGCGTACGACGAGTGGGAGGACGCGGCGCGATCCTGGTCCGAGGGCTACCTGGCGGACGTAAGGACGCGCGTCGTGGAGGCGGGAGCGGGCCCGGTCACGGCCTCGGTGCTCAGCGGCCGCGTGTCCGAAGCGCTGGAACGCCACGCCCGGGGAGCGGGCGTGGACCTCACGGTCATGGCGACCCACGGGCGGGGCGCCTTCAGCCGTGCCTGGCTGGGCAGCGTCGCCGACGCGTTTCTGCGCCACGCGCCCTGCCCCGTTCTGCTCGTCCGGCCGGACCAGGACAAGCTGGACCTGTCCCTGGAGCGCGGCCTGACCCGCATGGTCGTCCCGCTGGACGGGACAGAGCTGAGCGAGAGCATCCTCGATCCGGCCATCGCCCTGGCCGAGCCGTTCGGCGCCCGGATCCTCCTGCTGCGCGTCGTCGCCTACCCCATCGAGATCGCGTCTCCGTATCTGCCCCACACCGTCCACATGAACCAGGCGATCGTGGAAGAGGCGAAGGCCAGCTCCGCGACCTACCTGGAGACCCACGCCGAGTCCCTGCGCGAGCGAGGCATGGCCGTGGAGACGGACGTGCTCGTGGACAGCCAGGCCGGGCACGGAATCCTGCAGGCCTCGGAGGCGTGGAGAGCCGATGTCATCGCCATGGCGACCCACGGCCGCACAGGCATGGCCAGGACCATCCTGGGCAGCGCAGCGGACAAGGTGGTCCGTGGAGCGCATGGCGCCGTACTGGTATACCGACCCGACCTGGAGCGACGGGGCGCACCCAGCGACCCCCGCCACGTCGGAGACCCCCCCGGACGTGAGGAGGAAGGATGACGAAGGTGAGGGACATGACCGTGGCAGAC
Organism: Longimicrobiales bacterium; assembly: GCA_036396575.1. GTDB lineage: Bacteria > Gemmatimonadota > Gemmatimonadetes > Longimicrobiales > Gaopeijiaceae > DASWKP01. Next base: position 14,780 of record DASWKP010000139.1, read on the forward strand.
ATCATGCAGGCCGAGGTAACGACCGTCAGCCCGGAGACTTCGGTGAGAGAACTCACCCGCATTCTCTCCGACCGTGGCATCAGCGGAGCGCCCGTGGTGACGTCCACCGGCTCGGTGGTCGGGGTCGTGTCGTCGACGGACATCGTTCGCCTGGCCGCCGACGAGTCCGAGCTCCGGTTGTCGAGCACTCATTGGTCCCCCCTCTTCGGCGCCGACGCCTGGGATCGGTCCGACGACCCTGAAGACGAGGAGGTCGAGCCCCTGGGCAGCTACTTCCTTCCGGAGAGCGCCCCGCCTCTGATGCCCGATTGGGATGGTGACAACGCGGAGGCGGCGTTCGATCAGTTCACGGTGGCGGACATCATGACCCCGGTCTCGTTCACCGTCGCCCCCAGCATCTCCGTCAAGGAGCTGGCGGACTTCCTGCTCAGAGGGCGGATCCACAGAGCCATCGTCACCGAGAACGACCACCTGGTGGGCATCGTGACCACCATGGACGTGCTCAGGGCGTTGGCGGAGGGCTGACCTGCTCGGGAGTCGGATCGGTTTCTGATCTCGCGTCTCTCGATGCGCCGCGGTCAGGCCCGCGTTTCCAGGCAATACGAAGCGGCATGCGGGCCGAGAGATGCTGCTTCGGCCCAACGAGACGGCGAGGGACCGGGTAGCTCCGCGCGGTCCAGGCCCGCGCATCGCGGAAACCGAAACGGCATGAGTTCCGAGGGATGCCGCCTCGGCCCAAGTCGGCGCTTCGCGGAAAAGGCGCGAGGGGCCGGGTGGTGGCTGGTGGCCCGGAGTCGGTGTGTCGGGGGAACGCGCGAGGGCCGCCGCCCGGGGAGGTCGCGTACGGTCCAGGAGTCCGGTTCGACCGGGTTGACGCCGTGCGGTCCTGTTTCGCGTTTCCGCGGAAACGCGCGAGAGCCGTGGGTCGGGCAATCGTGCGAGGCGAGGAACCGTGTGTCGGCGCGAGGGGTGACCGCCCACCCCCCGAGCGTCGGCGAGGGGCCAGGGGTCCAGGGCCGTGTGTCGGCGTGAGGGCCGCCGGCTTGGAGCGAGCGAGCGCCCGCGCGAGGGCCGAAGTCCCAGGCCAGCCCCGACGTTCCGGAGCGCCCAAGCAACGGGTTCCGGCGCGCACGAACCCCCCCGCGCCCGTTTTCGCATGCGAAAGTCCCACTTCGGGGTTGACCCCAGCGGTGCCTGCTCGAGCGTCGGCGTCCGGCGCGCCCGAACCCCCCCGCGCCCGTTTTGGCATGCGAGAGTCCCACTTCGGGGTTGACGGGTTTGGAGAGGCCGGCGGACGCGGAGTCGAGGACGTCGTTTTCACGCGCCTTCTGACGCCCCTGGTGGCCGCTGGGCGGTCCTGAGGCGGCTCGTCACCCTTCGGCGGTCTCCGAGGCCGCCCTCGACCGTCCCCGGCCCCTTCCAGGGAGCCCGCAAACCCCATGTTAGATTGTACGTAAGTCGTTGCGATTACTGCGGATGAGGGGGGAATGGCATGGGTCAGGGAGCGTTGGCGTTCGCGCGGAGGGATGAGGGGTCGAGCGGAGCTGGACTGGGGCTGGGGGCCGACCTCCCGGCCGTCGAAGCCAGCGACTCGCTGGCCGAGCTGTCGGCCAAGATCGTCGGCCTGTCGG
>DASWKP010000140.1:0-20124 GCA_036396575.1 Longimicrobiales bacterium
GGGTATGGGGGGGGGTACCAAGGAGCGTCAGCACGCCGAGGAGGCGGGCCCCGGGGCTCACCGTCGATCGCCGCATGTCGCACCTCCCCCGCCCGGATCCACCCGATGATCAGGTATTTACGAAGAACTTCGTAGATTAGCGCCCCGTGCCGGGCCGGTCAAGCGGCTCGGGTCGAGAGGCGGGGTTGCGAAAGGGGCCTCAGGAGGCCCTACTAGGGCCAGGACGATGCGCGTAGGGCGACGGCCCCGCCGGGGTGGCGAAACGGTATACGCAGGGGACTTAAAATCCCCCGGGCTCTGGCCCTTGTGGGTTCGAATCCCACCCCCGGCACTACGGGAACTTCATTAGGATAAACCACTTATGCGACCTGTGAGCCGGGGCTTCGCCCGGTGATCTAGGCGTGTGGTACGAAGCGATGGTACGAAGCCGGTACCACCTCGGCCGCGCAGCCTACTCCGATCCAAATAGCACCGTGGTCCATGCCCTGGTCGGGTCGGCCGACCTTGACCCCTCTACCTGGCTTGAAGTCGCACAGGGACGATCCGTTGGGCCTTTCGAGAGCACGCTCGCCATTCCACGGCAATCGCAGGTGCTCTCTCTGGTGTGGGTGATCCCGGATGGACCGTAAGCGTGACCGCCTTATTTAACGGCTCCGGCGCCCTACCCCTCACCCTGCCACGGATCGCCGGGAAGAAGCGCGATCAGCCGCGACAGCACCACCAGTGCGGCTTTGTCGATCTCCCACCTGAATCCGTCGGCAAGCAGCGGGCCGATGTCTCCGGTGAACTGCGGGTCCCGCAGCTTCGCCGAGAGGTTCTCTTCGAACTGGGCCCGCGTCACCCGGTGCCCCTCGTGGTCCATGTAGGCGGTAAACGTTTCGACGACGCGCTCGGGCTTCACCTCGTCCCTCGCGAGCGCCGTGGCCAGATCGAACAGGTCCCGCCCCTGCTTTCGCTGGTAGAGCGCCCGCAGCTTCGTGCCGAGCAGCTCATCCAGCGCATTAGTCTGAACCTGGCACGCGCCATCAAACCAGCGTGAACGGACGGCAAACGGCACGCGCTTGAAGCCGTGGACAGCGAAATGCTCTCGCGTGTTGATCTCCACCTTGAGCTTGAGGGGGATCGGCGGGCGCTCTTCGGATTCGAACCGGTAGACGAACGTCACCCGACCTTCGGTTTGCTTCCAGCGGGGCTCACCGAGCCACGGCGTGAGACTCTCTCGAATCGCGTCCATCATGGCGCCGGCCGGGCCGGCTTCGGTCTGGACGAGATCGATGTCCTCCGAGTAGCGTGCGGCGGGTTTCAGGTAGAGCTTGTAAAGGGCCGTGCCGCCGCGGAAGGCAAGCGCGTCCCTGAGCGCCGGATGCGAGAAGAGCTCCACGAGTGCCCGGCTGATGACGAGGTCGTGCTCGACCTGGAAGTCCTCGACCCACGGTGCCTGCGCTCGCCACTCCGTGATGTAATCACGAGGGATCACAACGTGGGCTCCACGGCAGCGTTCACGTAGAGCTTCCAACTCGCGTCCCGCTCGCTGTCCTCGTGAGGGGCGCCGGGCAGCAGGGCCGTTGACTCCTCAGCGCGCGCGCGCACGTACTCCTTTAACCCGACCGCCTTCTCAGATGCGCCGACCTGCTCAAGCAGATACCCCAGGCGTTGTGCCCAGGGAACGGGTGCCGCGTCGGCCGCCGTCGGCAGCTCATCGGCGCGCAGGTGTTCGGCCAGCTCCGACAGGACCGTCACCACCTGATCGAGACCGCCCGCCTGTTCGTAGTAGCCGACCAGGTCGATCGCCGTTGCTTCCGGCGTCGATATGCGTAGGGTTCCTCGCGGTGTATTGAACGTCTGGACCGGGATATCCTCCAGCCGGCTGGAGAGCATGAAACTGACCCGCACCCTGCCGCACGAGAGATCCCGGCGTCTGCGGTCGACGAAGACCTGGAACGCCTGCGGGCGCTGGTGTGCCGCCCCGTGGTACTGCGCTGCGGTCAAGAGACCGGCATAATAGGCACGCCCCTCCCGCGCCATCAACGCGGGGATGAACTGCTCCGCGGGTAGGCAGCGGAGGGAGCGATACTCGGGCGGCACGATGAGGTAGAAGCCCCGTGCGGGGGACGCGATGAGCCCGTTCTTCGCGAGACGGTGCAGGGCGGAGCTCACCGCTGCCGGGGAAACGCCCAGCGCGTCTCTGGCTTCGTCGGAGTCGAAGTGGTACTGGCCAGCGGCGGCCAGGTTTTCGATGTAGTCGCGGGCATGCGGAGGGCCGTTTGCAGATTTCATGTGCACAGGATAACGTTTTTCGTTATCTGATGCCACCGAAATCTGGCTTCGCGCGATTGCGAGCGGCGAAACCGAAGAGGATCTCTCCCCAAACCGGGTCCTTCGTGACTACGGGGAGTTTCTCGATCCGGCTCTGTGCGATGAGGATCCGGTCGAACGGATCTCGATGAGCCCCTGCGAGGGATCCCGCTCGTAGCGCGTGATCGAGGGAGATGGGCCAGGCTCCCCTTTCCGAACCGCCCGCGCCACCACCGCTTGACATCCCGCGTCGTTCCAAACATTGTTGATATCAACACTGTTTGGAACGATCCTGCGATAGGGGAAGGGGCCCATGTCCACGGGTGTCCTGGGGGGGTTCGAGCACCAGGTGCTTCTGGCGATGCTGCGCCTCGGGTCCGAGGCCTACAGCGTGCCGGTCGTCATGGAGCTGGAAGGGCGGACGGGGCAGGGGGTCTCCCCCTCGAAGGTGTACGTCACGCTGAGGCGGCTGGAGGACAGGGGGCTGGTGAGCTCCCGCTTCGTGCCGCCGCCCGCCGACGAGGGCGGTCGCGAGCGGCGGGTGTTCGCGCTCGAGGCCGCCGGGCTCGAGGCGCTCCGGGAGTCCAAGCGGGTTTTCGTCGGACTGTGGGAGGACCTGGCGGTCCTCGACGAGCCGTGACGCCCCCGGCCCCTGAGCCCTCGGAGGGGCGCGCCCCGGGCGCCCTGACGCGGCTCCTGGAGGGCCTGCTTCCCAGGGGCCGAGAGCGCGACGCCGTCCTCGCCGACCTGGAGGAGCTCCGCCTGCACCGAGCGGAGACCCGCGGGCCCCGGCTCGCGTGGCTCTGGTACGCCGGTGAGTTGGTGCGCTTCGCCTGGGCGCTCCGGGTCGAGCGCTCGACCCGGGCCTCCCCTCTGGACTCACTCCGCCAGGACCTCAGCTTCGCGGCGCGCGGCTTCCTGCGGAGGCCGGGCGTCGTCCTCGTGGCCGTGCCCACCCTCGCCCTGGGCATCGGAGCCACCACGGCCATCTTCAGCTTCGCGGACGCGCTCCTGCTCCGGCCCCTGGCGGTGCGGGAGCCGGACCGCCTCGTGGCCCTCTTCCACGTCAGCACGGAGGCGCCGCCAAGCTACAGCTCCTTTTCGTACCCGGACTATCTGGATCTCCGGGACGCCGCCGGGCTCGACGGTGTGGCCGCCTGGTCGTCGGTGGAGGCCCGTGTCGGCGAAGGGCTGGAGGCGGAGCCGGTGGAGGGGCTCATCGTGTCGGGGAACTACTTCCAGGTCCTGGGCGTGTCTCCGGCCCTGGGGCGGGGCTTCCTTCCCGAGGAGGACGTCACGCCGGGCACGCACCCGGTGGCCGTGATCGGCCATGGCCTGTGGCAGAGGCGCTTTGGGGGAGATCCCTCCGCTGTGGGCGAGAGGCTGACCATCAACGGGCAACCGTTCACGGTTGTGGGCATCGCTCCCCGGGACGTCCCCAGCCTCAGCCTGGAGGCCGCGCCCGAGGTCTGGTTCCCCCTCATGATGCACGGCGTGCTCCTTCCGGCTTTCCGCGCCTTCGAGACGGATCTGTTCTACAACCGGGGCACCCATTGGCTGGACCTCCTCGGCAGGCTTCCCGCGGGCGGCGGCCGGGGGGCCGCCCAGGCCTCGCTGGAAGCCGTGGCCATGGCACAGGCCGAGGAGCACCCGGATACGAACGGGGGCTGGAGCGTGATGACCATGGACGCGGCCGAGGCGCGCTCGGGGCCTCCGTCGGGCCGGGTCCTGGTCGGTCTGGCGGGGCTCCTGGCCGCCGTGGTGGGCATCGTGCTTCTCATCGCCTGCGCCAACGTCGCCAACCTCCTCCTGGCCCGGGCCTCGGCGCGCAGGCAGGAGATGGGGGTGCGCGCGGCCATCGGCGCCGGCCGGGGCCGGCTGATCCGCCAGCTTCTCACGGAGGCGCTTGCCCTCTCGCTCGTCGGCGGCGGCGCCGGGGTCCTTCTGGCGGCGTGGCTCATGAGCCTCATTCCCTCGCTGGGGATGACGGCCGCCGCCCCCGGGCTGGACGTGCGCATGGACCCCCGGGTCCTGGGCTTCGCCCTGGGACTGTCGGTGCTGACGGGCGTGGTGTTCGGCGTGGTGCCGGCTCTCCAGGCCTCGGCCGTCAACGTAGCCCGGGCCGGGCGGGAGGACGACCTGGGAGCCGCCTCCAGGCGGGGGCGCCCCGGTGTGCGCCAGCTCCTGGTGACGCTCCAGGTGGCACTGTCGCTGGTGCTCCTCGTGGGCGCGGGGCTCACGCTACGCACCCTGGGGAACCTGCGAAGCGTGCCCCTGGGCTTCGAGACCCGAAACGTCCGAACCGCGGAGGTGGACCTGTCTCTGGGAGGCCACCCCCCCGAGCGCGAGCGGGCCCTCTACGCCCAGGCGCTCGAGGGGGCGGCGGATCTTCCCGGCGTGGAGGCCGCGGCCCTCGCGCTCATCTCTCCGTTCTCGTCGTGGCGTATGGCCAACGACATTATGTGGGAGACCGGTGACTCGGCGGGAGGCGGGGCCCGCACGAACGTGGATATGAACGTCGTGACCCCGGACTACTTCCGGACACTGGGGATTCCCGTGGTCCGGGGGCGGGCCTTCACGGCCGACGACCGGCCGGACGGGCCGGGTGTCGTGGTGGTGAACGAGGCACTGGCCGCGCGCCTGTGGCCGGGGAAGGACGCCATCGGGAGGCGTCTGTGGTCCTGGAACCCCGACGGCCCCGACCGGGAACTCCGGGTCGTGGGCGTGGTGGCCAACGGGCGATACTACCGGTCGTGGCGGACGGCGGACCGACCCTTCCTATTCCTTCCCCTCGCCCAGAACCACATGGGGGAGATGACGCTCCATGTCCGGGGCAGGGACGCCGGAGCGCCTGCTCCCGAGCTGCTCCGCCGCGCGGTCGCTTCCCTGGATCCGGCCGTGCCGGCACCCCGCGTCCGGTCGGTCACCGAGGCCCTCGCCGAGGCCCTCGCCCTGCAGAGGAACAGCGCCCGGCTGTTGGCGCTGTTCGGCCTCCTGGCCACGGCGATCGCCTCGGTGGGCATCTACGGGGTCGTGTCCTTCACGGTGAGCCGCCGCACCCACGAAATCGGAGTGCGCGTGGCCTTGGGGGCCCGGTCCCTGGACGTGGGGCGGGCCGTCCTCCTGGGCAGCGTGGGGCCCATCCTGGCCGGAGCCGCCCTGGGGTGGCTGGCCGCCCTTGGCCTCAGCCGCTTCATCTCATCCTTCCTCTTTGGCATCGGCCCCCGGGATCCCGCGACGTTCGCGGCGGTGGCCGCGGGCCTGGCGGGGGTCGGGCTCCTGGCGAGTCTCGTGCCGGCCATGAAGGCGACCCGGCTGGATCCGGTGACGGCCTTGCGGGACCGATAGGGGGCTCTTGCTCCAGGGGGGGCGTGATCAAGCGCATCGAGGAGATCACGGGGGGAGGGACGTGTCCCAGCACCGGGTGGAGGGGTGGGGTCGGGCCTGGTATCGCTGGGCGCTGCGCGCGCTTCCCGGGTGGCTTCTGGCTCGCGTCGGGGAGGACATGCGGCGCGACTTCGACCTTCCCCTGCTGGCCGGGCTGGCGGCCGTTCTCCCCGCCCGGCGGGCCGCGAAGGTGGATCCGCTGGTCGCGCTGAGGGCGGAGTAGGCCGCCGCCGGGAGCTCTACTGGGGGCTCCGTGATCGATCCCGCGGCTGGGAGGCGGGGGCACGGCCAACGCCGCTCATGGACGTTTCCGCGGAAACGCGACCGGTGTAGGTTTGATGCCCTCCCTCGCCGCGTTCCCGACCGCGCCCGGGGGATCCCTCCGGCAGGGAGCATCGATGGAGATGAAGTTCGGGCTGCTGTGCGACGCCGCGAACGAATCCAGGGAAGGAAAGCTGAACATCCTCGGCGAGTTCAACACGATCTGGGCGGGAGGCTTTCCCGTGCGCTGGCCGAGGTGCGTTCTGGTGGCGCGCTTCGAGGCCCATCCGAGCGAGGGCCAGGACCATGACCTCGTCCTGCGCCTGACGGACCGAGATGGCGCCGACATCATTCCCTCGCCTCCCAGGCTTCCCATCCGTTTTGCCCAGGCCGCGCCGGACATGCCCCTCAGGGCCCAGGTCGTGGTCAACCTGGACGGCATGACGTTCGAGCGGCCGGGGGAGTTCGAGTACCACCTGGTCGTGGACGGACACCACCGGGGCAGCGTTCCCATCTGGGTGCGGCCCAGGCAGAAGCCCGCGGAGGCCTGATGAGGCCGAGGGCGGCGCTTGCTCTCACCCTGCTGGCGGCGGCCTGCGACGCTCCCGCTCGGCCGCCGTACCTCGCGTCAGTCACCACCCTCCTGGACCCTGACGTCATCTTGTCCCGCTTCGAGTGGTGGGACAATCGGGACCGGGACTGGTACCGCGCCAACATCCCCCTGTTCGAATCCCCCGACGACACGCTGGACGCCACCTACTACTACCGTTGGGAGGTCCTGACCAAGCACCTGACCTACGGCTCCCCGGAGACGGGATACGTCTTCACGGAGTTCCTGGACAGGCCTTTCTGGTCCGGGACCTATGGGGCCATCTCGTGCCCACTGGGCCACCAGTTCTACGAGGCCCGCTGGCTTCGAAACCGGCGCTACGCGCAGGACTACGCCCGCTACTGGTTCGAGACCCCGGGTGCCGAGCCGCGGCGCTACTCGAACTGGTACGGGGATGCCATGTGGGCCACGTACATGGTCAGCGGGGACTCGGCGTTCCTGCGCGCCGTGCTGCCCCACATGGAGACCCAGGTCCAGGGCTGGGTGGACGAGCGCTGGGACCCGGAGCACGGGATGTTCCGCTGGGTCGGCGCGTGGGACGGCATGGAGACCAACATCAACTCACGCCAGACCGACGACGAGTTCGGCGGCGCCGAGGGCTACCGCCCCACGCTGAACAGCTACCTGTGGGCCGACATGATGGCCATCTCCCGGGCCGCCGCCCTCTTCGGGGACGAGGCCAAGGCGGCGAGCTACCGGGAGAGGGCCGACGCCCTGCGGGACCGCGTCCAGGAGGAGCTGTGGGACCCGGAGCGCGAGTTCTTCTTCCACCAGTTCGCCTTCGACGAGAAGGACGGCATCCGGGCGAAGACGCTGACCCACGAAACGGGCCTCCACGCCGGGAGCGAACATGGCCGGGAGCTCATCGGGTACGTGCCGTGGCAGTTCGGCCTGCCGGGGCCCGGCTACGAGAACGCCTGGCGCTTCCTCATGGACCCGGACTACTTCGCCGCGCCCTTCGGGCCTACCACGGTGGAGCGAAACGACCCCCTTTTCTACGTCTCCCCCCGATGTTGCGTGTGGAGCGGCAACGCCTGGCCGTACGCCACCTCGCAGACGCTGACGGCTCTCGCCAACGTCCTGAACGACTACGAGCAGGATGTCGTGGACCGGGACGACTACGTGGAGCTGCTGCGCACCTACTCGCGCTCCCAGCGCATGGACGGGAGGCCCTACGTTGCCGAAGCGGCCAACCCGGACGACGGTTCCTGGGAAGGGCACAACACGCCGTATCACAGCGAGCACTACCTGCACTCGTCCTTCACGGACCTGGTGATCACGGGGCTGGCGGGTCTGCGCCCGCGGGCTGACGACACCCTCGAGGTCAATCCCCTCGTGCCCGAAGAGTGGGACTGGTTCGCCCTGGACAACGTCCGGTACCACGGCCACGATGTGGCGCTCGCCTGGGACCGGGACGGCACGCGCTACGGCCGGGGCAGGGGGCTCCTGGCCTTCGTGGACGGTGAGGTCGTGGGGCGGCGGGACGACGTGGGTCGCCTGACGGTCTCGATCCCGCCAGGGCCCCCCCTGGAGCCCGTCGCACGGCTCCACAACTTCGCGGCCAACAACGACGGCCGCTTCTTTCCCCACGCGTGGGCGTCGTTCAGCGCTCCCGAGGGTCCCTCCTTCTACGCGATCGACGGCAACTACTGGTACCACGATCAGCCCGCCAACCGGTGGACGACGACGGGCACGGACCAGGATCTGGATTGGATCGAGGTGGACTTCGGCGTGGCCCGTCCGCTGGAGATGGTGAAGCTCTTCCTCCTGGAGGACGGACGTGCCGTGTTGCCTCCCGTCAGCTATCACCTGCGAGCGTGGATGGACGGCCACTGGGTCGACGTGGCCGGGCAGAAGCGAACCCCCGCCGAGCCCACGGGCCGGCGGGCCAACGTGATCACCTTTCCGGAGGTGGAGACGTCCCGACTGCGCGTGTCGTTCGTCCACCTCCTGGGCGCCGCCACGGCGCTCACGGAAATCGAGGCCTGGGGCCGGGCCGACCTCCCGCTGCCGCCCCCCACCGCGCCGGTCCTCAACCTGGCCCTGGAGGGGCGGGTGTCGGCGTCTTCTACCCACTCCGGTGATCGGGTCGAGCACCTCAACGACCGGCGAATCTCCTTCACGCGCTACGGACGGAACCGGTGGACCGCGTATGGATCCCCCGATCCCTCAGACTGGGTCATGGTGGAATGGGACGAGCCCCGCTGGGTCGCCAGGGTCGACCTCTACCTGTGGGGGGACGGGGGTGGCGTGGACGCTCCAGCCTCCTTTGAGATCCAGGCGTGGGATGGCTCGGGGTGGGTCCCGGCGGCGGTGCTGTTCCGCGTGCCCGAGGAGCCCCGCACGTGGGCCAGAAACCAGACGAACCTCGAACCCGTGCGGACGAGCCGGGTTCGCATCGTGTTCCGGCATGCCCTACCAGCGTCGACGGGTGTCACGGAGGTGGAGATCTGGGGACCACTCGGCCCGGAGCCCTCAACCAATGCGGGTGACGCCGTGTCCACTGGACGCGGTTGAGAGATCCGACGACATCCGTTTCCGCGAGATCGATGCGCTCTTTCCTTCTATTCGCTGGCCTGCTGGTCTTGCTGGCCGGGCCCCGGTCCGGGGCGGCCCAGGGAGCCGGCAACGGTGGCCTGCCCAACGTCTTCTTCGACTGTGAGGGGCGAAACTGCGGCGACGACTACTACCGCACCGAAATCGCGTGGGTGAACTGGGTCAGAGACCGGCGGGACTCGGACCTCCACCTCATCATGACGAGCCAGACCACGGGTGGGGGGGGGCGGGAGTATCAGCTCGACTTCATCGGCATGGGGGAGCACACGGAGTACGCGGATCAGCTCCGCTTCCGGACGCTGTCCACGGACACCCAGCGGGAGGCTCTGGACGGCATCGCCAACGCCCTCGGCATCGGGCTGGCGCGCTTCGCCAACGAGGCGGGGTTTCGCGGCATCGTTCGCCTGCAAGGCATCGATCCGGCGGGCATCGATCCGACGGCGCGGCTGGTGTCACCCCAGGAGGTCGAGGACCCGTGGAACCTGTGGGTCTTCCGCATCAACGGCAGCACCAACCTGGATGGTGAGGAGACCCGGAGCACGAAGCGGGTCAATGGCGGCTTCTCGGCCAACCGCGTCACCCCCACCTGGAAGATGAGCTTCAACGGGAACGCGAACTACCGCCATGAGGAGCGGGACCTCAGCGAGGGTGGGACCTACACGATCGACCGCCGGGACTGGTCCGTGACGCAGCTCGTGGTCCACTCCATCGCCGATCACTGGTCCGTGGGCTTCCGGTCCGAGTCGCGCCGCCTCGAGAGCGTCAACCAGAAGTTGCGGTTCGAGATCACGCCCGCTCTGGAGTACAGCTTCTTTCCGTACGAGGACGCGACGCGGCGGTCGCTGACCGCCTTCTACCAGATCGGTCCGGCCTATCGGCGCTACTTCAAGCCCACCGCTTTCGACGAGCTCGCGGAGACCCGGTGGGAGCAGGCCCTGGAGCTGGAGCTGTCCCTGCGACAGACCTGGGGGGACGCGGGAATCACGGCGCGGGGCTCCCACTTCCTCCACGACACTGGCCTCTACAACGTCTCGGTGCGCGGGAACGTCAATTACCGCATCGCCCGCGGCTTCAGTGTCAACGCGCGGGGCGACGTGGCGTGGGTCAACGACCAGATCTATCTGTCGGCCGAGGACGCTACCACCGAGGAGGAGTTGCTGGACCTGGTCCGCCGCGCCCAGGACTTCAACTACGGCATTCAGATCGGCCTCTCGGTCCAGTTCGGCTCGATCTTCAACAACGTCGTGAACAACCGCTTCAACGGCGTGGGCGGTGGAGGGGGAGGGGGCTTCTGAACCGCGTTCCCGCCATCCTCGGCCAGTGAGCGCGGGACCGTCGAGCCCGGCTCACTCCTCCGAGAGGATGACGGCCGGGTCCGCGCCCGCGGCTCGCCGCGCTGGCTCCAGGACTCCCACGATGGCGGCTCCGCAGACGACGACCGCGATCGGCGCGAAGACCGCGAGGTCGAACAGCGCCACGTCCCCCGCGATGGCTCCGAGTCGGGCGGTCAGGGCCGTCGCGGCCGGGATCGCCAGGGCCGTGGACGCCAGGCAGACCCTCAACGACCGTCCCAGCACGTGCCTGGCCAACCCGCGGGGGCTCGCTCCCAGGGCCATGCGGGTGCCCAGCTCGCGGCGCCGGGCACGGACCTCGACGCGGGCCACGCGCCCGACCCCCATCAGGCTCAGCACGAGCGCGGCGGCTCCCAGGGCCAGGGCCGCGCGGCCCGTCCAGCGCAGGGGCGCCGCGGATCCGCGGCGGTGCTCCGCAACGGTGCCGCCCTGGTCCGCGCGCCGGACACCGGGGACCCCGTCCACCAGGGCCCGGATCGGCTCCAGCTCGAGAGGTGATGAGGCCTCCACGGCCAGCACCGCGACCTTCGGGGGGTGCTGAAACGCCGCCAGGTAGACGGCGGGCACCGGGGGCGGCGTGACGCCGATGCCGGGCCACGTCGCCGACTCCACCACGCCCACCACCGTGTACCACGCGTCGAACTCGCGGCCGATCCGCACCTGTCTGCCGAGGGGATCGCCGTTTTCGAAGTGCGAGCGGGCGAAGGCCAGGGTGACCACGGCCACGGGCTCGGCGCCCGCCCGATCCCCGGGGGCGAAGTCGCGTCCTGAGACCAGGGCCATTCCGGCCTGCGCGAAGAAGCCCGGCGTGACCACATGATGGTCCAGGACGCCGCCCAGGATGGGGGTGGGCATCGTGCCCCGGGAGCAGTTGCCGCACTGGGCCAAAACGAGATCCCGCTGACCCGCGCCCGCCCAGGCGCCGGGATCGGCGATGCTCTCGGAGCGGAGGGTGGGCAGCGTCCGGACGCGCTCGATGAGCGTCGCCAGAAGCTGCTGGCGGCGCGCCCACCCGGGCTGGTCGGGGTCCTCCGGCGCGCCCACGAGCTCGATAGGCACCAGCAGCGTCGCCGACGTGGCCGCGTCGCCCGCGGCACCGGGTGAGGGAAGCGACCGGACGACGAGCGCCGCGCCGCACAGAAGAGCCATGGAGGCGGTGAGCTGGAGTCCCACCAGGATGCGCCTGAGGCCCCCCTCCCGGGGGTCCGAGGTCGCCCGAGCGCCGGCCCCGAGGGCCGCGGCCAGGCGATGCGTTCCGTGACGGACCGGCAGGAGCGCCACCGCCACCGTGACGGCCGCCGCGACGGCCAGCACGGCCAGGACGAGGGCGCTCACGGTGAGCGCGCGCGGCAGCCAGCTCACGGCGAGCCCGCTGGCGGCCATCGCCCCGACCTCCGCCGGGCCAGTGTCCGCGCCTGCCATCGGCCAGGTGAAGCGCAGCAGCAGGCCCCCGCACGCGCCCAGGAGCAGACCCCTCCCCAAGCCGGCTCGCAGAAGCGGAGTGCCCGTGTCCCGGAGGAGGCGGCGGGCCAGCGACCGGCCTGTCTCACCAAGCGCGCCCCGCACCGCCATCTCCCGCCGCCGGGAGGACGCAGTCGCGGTCACCAGGATGGCCACGGTCCCGAGACCCAGAAGGCAGGTCCCGCCGGCCAGGAGGATCAGGGTCCGGGTGAGGCCCACGAGCGCGGCCGCCTGGCGCTGGCCTGCCGGGAGGCTGAACTCGGTCCACGCCAGGCCCGCCCAATCGGCGGGCGGGAGAGGCGCGAAGGGGAGAGGCGCCACCAGGGCGACGGCCGCGAGACCGGCGGCCGTCCCGAGGGCGAGGGGCCAGACGGCGACCTTCGATCTCCCTGGATCGGTCACTTTGTACTCCTCCGGCGTGCGTCTACCTTCCGTTGGTTCCAACGCCTGACGTGGCTACCTCTTCACTTCCGGAGCGCACCATGTTCCCGGTCCAAGATCCCGGTCCCCGGGACGCGGCTCATATGTTTCGCGGCGGCGCTCGCCTGCGCGCGGTCCTGGCACTGGCGGTCCTGGCCCTGGCCGTCCTTGGCGTGGCGCCGGCTCCGGCGCGCGGCCAGGTCACCGCCGACGCTCTGGAAGGACTCACATGGCGATACGTGGGCCCCGTTGGCAACCGCGTGTCGGCGGTTGCGGGCGTACCGGGGGACGTGAACACCTACTACTTCGGCGCCGCGTCAGGCGGTGTCTTCAAGTCGGAGGACGGTGGCCACGCCTGGCGCCCCGTCTTCGACGGCCAGCCCGCCGCCTCGGTGGGTGCCATGGCGGTGGCGCCTTCGAACCCCGACATCGTGTGGGTGGGCACGGGCGAGCCCTTCATCCGCTCCAACGTGTCCCATGGCAATGGCGTGTATCGCTCCCTGGACGGCGGCGAGACCTGGGAGCACATGGGCCTCGACGAGACCGGCCGGGTGGGCCGGATCCTGGTCCATCCCGAGGATCCCGACATCGTGTACGTGGCGGCACTGGGCCACCTCTACGGGCCCCAGCCAGAGCGGGGCGTCTACCGCACGCGGGACGGCGGGGAGAGCTGGGAGCGGGTCCTGTTCGTGGACGAGGACACGGGCGCCAGCGACGTGGCCATGAGCCCGTCGGACCCCGGCGTGCTGTACGCCGGAATGTGGACGATGCTCATCCGCACGTGGGGACGCTGGAGCGGAGGCCCGGGGGATGGGCTGTACCGCTCGTCCGACGGCGGCGACACCTGGGAGCGGTTGGAGGGCAACGGGCTTCCCGCCGGAACGCTGGGCAAGATCGGGCTGGCCACCACGCCCGCCATGCCCCGCCGGGTCTACGCCCTCATCGAGACCAACTCCAACCGGGACTTCGATCCGGTCGGCGAGCCCCTCGGCGAGCACCAGGGCGTCCTGTGGCGCTCGGATGACGACGGCGCCACGTGGGCGATGATCAGCGCGGACCACACCCTGGTTCAGCGTCCGCACTACTACAGCCGCGCGGTGGTGGCGCCGGACAACGCCGACGAGGTCCACTTCATGGCAACGGTCCACTCCCGCTCGCTGGATGGGGGCGCCTCCATCCGCGTCGAGGGGGGCGGAGACAACCACGACATGTGGATCGATCCCCTCCTGCCGGATCGCATGATCATCGGCCACGACCAGGGGCTCAAGATCTCCACCAACCGGGGTGAGGACTGGTACCGGCCCCAGCTCCCCATCGCCCAGATGTACCATGTCACGGTGGACAACGCCGTGCCATACAACCTCTACGGCAACCGCCAGGACGGCGGCGCGTCGCGCGGGCCCTCCCGGACGGGAGGCGGCTCCATCGCCATCGGCGAGTGGACCGACATCGGCGGGTGCGAGTCGGGGTGGGCCGTGCCCGACACCGTGTCCAACGACGTGGTCTGGTCGGGCTGCTACGAGGGCATCCTGGATCGGACCGTCATCTCGACCGGCCACTCGCGGACGGTGAGCGTGTGGCCCGACAACCCCGAGGGCTGGGAGGCGGCGCGGCTCAGGTACCGCTTCCAATGGACGTTCCCGATCCACATCTCGCCCCACGACGCCGATAGGGTCTACGTGGGAAGTCAGCACGTCCACCGGACGACGGACGGCGGCCAGAGCTGGCAGGTCATCAGCCCGGACCTCACCACGGACGACGAGGAGCGCCAACGACGCTCCGGTGGACTCACGCCCGACGACGTGAGCCCCACGTACTACTCGGTCCTCTTCGCGATCGCCGAGTCTCCCCTGGAGGAGGGTGTCATCTGGACCGGCAGCAACGACGGCCTGGTGCAGGTCACCCGGGACGGGGGAGGGAGCTGGACGGACGTCACGGGCAACATCCCCGGCCTCCCGCCAAGGGGCACGGTGAGCAACGTCGAGCCGTCGCGCTTCGCGGCCGGCAAGGCGTACGTCACCGTGGACCGCCATCAGCTCGGGGACTTCGACCCGTACGTCTACGTCACCGAGGACTACGGGGCCGGTTGGCGGCGCATCGATGGCGGCGTGCCCCGCTCAGTCCTGGCCTTCGCCCACGTGGTGAGAGAGGATCCGCGGCGGCCGGGCCTGCTCTACCTCGGCACCGAGAACGCGGTGTACGCTTCCTGGGACGACGGCGGGAGCTGGACCTCCCTCCAGAGCGATCTGCCCCACGTGCCGGTCTACTGGCTCACCATACAGCCTCACTTCAACGACCTGGTGGCCGGGACCTACGGGCGAGGCTTCTGGATCATGGATGACGTCACGCCCCTCCAGGCCATGACGGCGGAGATCGCCGCGTCGGGAGCCCACCTCTTCTCCCCCAAGCCCGCGTACCGCTTCCTGTCCGGCTCCTCGGTGACCGGCCAGCCCGGCGACCCCGCGGCGGGGCGCAACCCGCCCTACGGAGCTTCCCTGTCCTACTGGCTCGGAGCCGACGCCAGCAGCGTGGAGATCGAGATCGTGGACCTGAGCGGAGAGGTCATCGCCACCGTGCCTCGAGCACCCCGCCGCGTCGGTGTCAACCGAGCGTACTGGAACCTCCGTCACGAGGCGTCGCGCTCCCCCCGCTTGTGGATGCCGCCCGTGGAGCACGCGCACGCCATGCCCGAAGGCCAGGAGACGAGGGGCGCGCCCGACGGAGGCCGGGTCTCGATCCTGGCGGCCCCCGGCACCTACACGGTGCGCCTGACCGTGGACGGCCGGAGCTTCGAGCAGCCGCTGGAGGTCCTTCAGGATCCGACCTCGGAGGGGACGCTGGACGGTGTCCGGGAGCAGATCGCCATGCTCGAGGAGCTCCGTGACGAGGCCAACAGGGCGGCGGACCTCATCGAGCGCATCGAGGGTACGCGCTCGTCCGTCCGGGCCGCCGCTGACAGCGCCCGGGACAGGGGGGGGCTGGACGCCCTCGCCGCCGCCGCCGTCGCGCTTGAAGCCGAGCTCGTGGACCTGGAAATGAACCTGGTGGACCTGCGCCTCACGGGAGGCAACTCCCGGCAGGATACCATACGTTGGCCGCGGCAACTGTTCGCCAGGATCACCAGCCTGGCGGGCTACATCAGCGGGACGGACCATCGGCCCACCGACCAGGCCCGCGAGGTCCACGCTCTCTACAAGGAGCAGCTTTCCCGGCACGAGGCCACCATGGACGCCATCGAGGCCACCTCGGTGCGGGAGCTGAACCGGCTCCTGGCGGGGGCCGGCCTGCGGCCCGTCGGCCCCGGCGGGACCTGAGGCCGGAGGAACTTGGACGGGCCATGCGCGTCGTGATCGCCCTGGGGGGCAACGCCATCCTGCGACGAGGGGAGGAGCCCACCGCCGCCGCCCAGCGCCGCAACGTCGAGCGCGCCGTGCGCGCGGTCGCGCGGGTAGCCCGGGAACACCAGGTGGTGATCACCCACGGCAACGGGCCCCAGGTGGGGGTGTTGGCGCTCCAGCGGGGCAAAGACGGCGGCGCGGCATTCCCTCTGGACGTTCTGGGCGCTCAGACGGAGGGGATGATCGGATACCTGCTCAGTCAGGGCCTCCAGAACGAGCTTCCGGAGCGTCAGGTCGCCACCATTCTGACCCAGGTGGAGGTGGATCCGGACGATCCGGCGTTCGACAGGCCCACCAAGCCGATCGGCGCCGTCATGCCCGAGGACGAGGCGCGCCGGCTGGCGGAGGCCCGGGGATGGGAGCTGGCCCCCGAGCGGCTGGGATGGCGCCGCGTGGTTCCGTCTCCCGAGCCGCGGCGGATCCTCGAGGTGGACACCGTGCGCCTCCTGGTCGACCACGGCGTTCTGGTCGTGTGCGCCGGCGGCGGCGGCATCCCGGTCATCTTCGACTCCTGGGGTCGGGTGTTCGGGGTCGAGGCGGTCATCGACAAGGACCGCACCGCGGCGCTCCTGGCCCGGGACATCGACGCCGAGGCCCTCCTCCTCCTCACCGACGTGGACGGCGTCTACCGGGACTGGGGCACCAAGGGAGAGCGGCTCCTGGAGCGGCTCGACCTGGATCGGTGGGAGAACCTGGGCCTGCCGGAGGGGTCCATGCGCCCCAAGGTGGTGGCGTGCGCCGACTTCGTGCGCCAGACCGGTGGCTTCGCGGCCATCGGCGCCCTGGAGGATGCCGAGCGCATCCTGGCGGGCTCCGCGGGCACGCGCGTGTATTCGGCCGCCTGATCGTCCGTCCTCCTCCCCCTCCCACGTGACCATCGCCACGACCTTGAATCGCCACGGTAGCCACCAGGCACGCGAGGTCGCCCGTCGCCGGACCTTCGCCATCATCAGCCATCCCGACGCGGGCAAGACCACCCTGACGGAGAAGCTCCTCCTGTATGGTGGCGCCATCCACCTGGCGGGTTCGGTCAAGGCCCGCCGCGCCCAGCGGCACGCCACCTCCGACTGGATGGCCATGGAGCAGGAGCGGGGGATCAGTGTCACGAGCACCGTCCTCCAGTTCGACTACGCGGGCTTCAGGCTCAACCTCCTGGACACCCCCGGGCACCAGGACTTTTCGGAGGACACGTACCGGACGCTGGTGGCGGCGGACTCGGCGGTGATGCTCCTGGACAACCGGAAGGGCGTGGAGGAGCAGACCCGGAAGTTGTTCGATGTCTGCAAGCTCCGGCGCATGCCCATCTTCACCATGGTCAACAAGTGCGACCGTCCCGGGGAGCACCCGCTCAAGCTCCTGGACGACGTGGAGGCCGACCTCGGGATCGCGTGCTTCCCGGTGACGTGGCCGATCCTCGACAAGGATCGATTGGTGGGCGTCCTGGACCGAGTCGCCCGGGAGATCCACCTCTTCCAGCGGAGCGGCGACCACGGCCAGACGCGGACCACGGCCCACGTCACGGCGCTGGACGATCCCGGCGTGGAGCGGCTCGTGGGAACCCAGGCGCACCACCGGCTCCTCGAGGATGAGGAGCTCCTGTCCGTGGCCGGGGCCGAGCTGGACCGCGGGGCCTTCGATCGGGGTGAGCTGTCGCCGACCTTCTTCGGCAGCGCCCTGACCAACTTCGGCATCGAGCCGTTCTTGAGGACGTTCCTCGAGTGGGCGCCCCCGCCGGCGGTGCGCATGGCCACCGATGGACCCGTGGACCCGCTGGACGATGCCTTCTCGGGCTTCGTGTTCAAGATCCAGGCGAACATGGACCCCAAGCACCGGGACCGCATCGCCTTCCTGCGCGTGTGCTCGGGCCGCTACGAGCCGGGCCTGTCCGTCACCAACGTCCGCTCGGGCAAGCCCGTGCGCCTCGCTCAGCCCCAACAGGTCTTCGCCCGCGAACGGACGGCCGTGGAGGAGGCGTGGGCCGGGGACGTGGTGGGCGTCCACGACCGGGGCAGCCTGCGCATCGGAGACACCCTGTCGTCGGACCCGGGCCGGCGCTTCGAGGACATCCCCCGCTTCAGCCCCGAGCACTTCGCCCGCGTCCAGGTTCCGGATCCCCTGCGACGCAAGCACCTGGACACTGGACTGCGCCAGCTCTCGGAGGAGGGCGCGGCCCAGGTCTTCTACGCGCCGTCGGTGTCCGGACCGGCCCCCATCGTGGGTGCCGTGGGGCCCCTGCAGTTCGACGTCCTGGTGCACCGGCTCAGCACGGAGTACGACGTGGAGGTCCGCCTGGAGCACCTGCCCTACATCGCCGCTCGCTGGGTGGTCGGGGAGGACGCCGACGTGGAGCGCGTGGCCTCCGGTTACGACCGGCAACGGGTCCAGGACTCGGCGGGCCGGCCGCTCATCCTCTTCCAGAGCGTCTGGGCGCTGCAGCGGACCATGGAGAGGGAGACGGACCTGACCTACCACGCCGTCGCTCCCTGAGCCGGGGGCTCAGGGGCGACCCTTGGCCCGGGGGCGGGCGATGCCGTAGACTCTGGTCTGGACGTCCGTCACGCTCGTTCCCCCGGCTCCAACAGGCCCCGTCATGATTCCCTCGCCGCGCACCCTGATGACCGCCGCCTGCCTGGCGGCCTCGACGCTGGCCCCCTCGCTCTCGGCGCAGGACGTGACGTACACGTCCGTCTCCGAGATGGAACTGGGAGGTGCCCTCGGCAGGTTGCTCGCCGTGGGCATGGGCGACGGCGTCCGGGAGACCACCTACCTGCAGGCCTCGCGGATGCGAACTGACACGGAGCGAGCCTCCGTCATCTGGGACTTCGAGGCCGACCGGATGGTCACCCTGAACCACGACGCCCGCCAGTACACGGTGATGGACCTGGCCCGCTTCCGGGAGAACATGGCAGCGATGGCCACGGCCATGTCGGAGGGAGCCGCGCAGCCCGGCGTCGAGCCGTCCGGAGACGTGGAGCCCGCCGAGCGGGAGGCTCCCGCGGCCAACCTGAACGTGACCATTCGCACGGACCGCACCGGAGAGAGGCGAGACGTCGCCGGCCTGGCCAGCGAGCGCGTCTTCCTCACCCTGGAGATGGAAGGGGAAGTGCCGCCGGAGGAGGAAGGAGAGGAGTCCGTCCGGACCAGCATGGTCTTCCTCATGGACCTGTGGATCACCCAGGACTTCCCGCGGTTCAGCCCCTTCGCCGACGATGAGGAACTGCGGGAGTCCATGCGGGAGGCGTGGGCCGAGCAGAGCCAGGCGCTGTCCGACGCCCTGGCGCAGAACCCGGACATCCAGGCGGGCCTGGACCGCACCCAGGCGGAACTCGAGGCCCTGGAGGGGACGGTCATGCAGGGGACGACGCACCTGGTCGTCGTGCCCGACGGCGTCCAGTTCGACCGGGCCAAGGTGTTGGCGAGCGCCGACAAGAGCCTGTCCAGCGCCGCCGCCGGGGCCGCGGGCGCCGCCGCCGCAGAAAGCGCCCGAGGCGCGGCCCGGGGCCTGGGCCGGCGCCTGGGCGGCGTGTTCGGGGGAGGGGGCGACGACGAGCGGCAGGAGGCGCCGGAGCCAGAGCAACGGACCATCCTGCGCGTCAAGACCCTCATCACCGAGGTGTCGTGGGACGGGATCGCTCCGGAGGTCTTCGAGGTGCCCGAGGGCTATACGGAGATCGAGTGGCGGGGGATGGGCGGCTGAGGCGCCCTCGCGCCCACCAACGGCGCCCGCTACCGCCTCCGCGCGCTACCCCCCACCGGCGATGAGATCGATGACCGGTACGATACGCACCCGGCTCGTGACCGTCTGGCCCGCCTCCATGCCACCGGCCAGGGCCACGTAACCCCCGACCCGGATCGCGGCCCGATGGTCCATCGTAGGGGCTCGGGGCGCGGGCACCGTGCTCCAGGCGCCGCTCACCACGTCGTAGGAGAAGGCCAGGGGCTCGGGCTCCGAGGGTCGGCCGTCGTACCCGATGCCGTCGTAGTTGTAGGGATTCCGGGAGCCGCCCAGGAAGACGACCCTCGTTCCGACCGAGACGGCGGCCGCCCGGTAGAGCCCGGGCCCCGGGTGGTCCGGAAGCCTCAGCCACGTGACGCGCGTCGGATCGGTGGGATCGATCTCCCCGCGCCAGGAGGACGCCTCCATCGAGAAGCGTGACTCCCCAGCGGGCGTCTGGTCCCGGGGTCGGGCCGTAACGCCGTCCACATAGACGATGGTGTTCCGCGCGATGGCCCCCGCGTGCCCGAAGACGGGGGATCCGGGGAGGGGCGTGCCCTGGGACCAGACGTCCCGTTCGGGATCGTAGATCTGCACGGCCGTCTCGTTGCCCGTGTCGTGCCAGCCGCTGACCAGGAAGATCAGCCGGTCGTTCCACACGCCCGACAC
>DASWKP010000141.1:0-2718 GCA_036396575.1 Longimicrobiales bacterium
CGCGGTCGAAGTCCACGCCCATCGTGTAGGCCAGCGTCCAGCCCGTGGCGTCGTAGGGCGGCGTGGGCGGGGCGCCCGGATACGCGAAGTCGTTGGGATGGTCCTGAGGCTCGAACATGTCCAGGACGTGGGGCCGGAAGGCCTGATCCGTTTTGACCACCAGCGAGCCAGCCGGATAGCGCACGCCACTCACCGTGAAGTCCGCGGTGGCCCGCCGTACGCGCACGCCATTCATGAGGAGCGTGTTGACGAACTTCACGGCGGTGTTGAAGTCCGCCTGGTCCCTGGGGAGGATGTACCCCCGGGCGTCCCGATCCTCCGGATCGCGGAGGAGGCGCTCCCAATCCGCCCGGCTGCCACGGTTCATCGCCTCGGCGGCAACCGCGATCTCGCGGGGCAGGACCGTCCAGTGATCCCGGCTACCTCGCTCGATGGAGTTCATCGCCATGCGCCAGATGTTGAAGAGCAGGTGGTCCTTGTTCCGGGACGCGTAGTCCAGGACGGCGCGGTTGGCGGTCTGCGAGTATTCCACCGACTGCATGAAGTGCCAGGGTCCGGGCTCGACCGGCAGAGGCAAGTCGCCGCTCGTGATCTGGCGCGCGGGCAGGAACGGCACCTCCTGCGGCGTGGGGTTGCCGATGGTCTCGGTGAGGAGGCCGATCATGTTGTGGAAGTAGGGCGCCGTCCTGAGTCCACCGTTCCACCACGTGGAATAGCTCGCGCCGCCGCGCATGGTCGTGCCCCCCTTCCCTTCCACCACGAAGCGCTGGTGCATCGCCGAGCCGACCTGGTCCAGACTCGTGAGGATGAGGGGATCCAGGTTGTGGTTCGGCGGACCGCGGAAGGGCGGCGCGAACATGACCGTACCCTGCGGACCCGTCTGGTGGTGGTTGTACACGATCTGGGGATACCACTCGGTGTAGGCCACCCGGTTCATGTTCCGGGTCTCGGGCAGGTTCACCATGAAGAAGTCGCGGTTGTTGTCATGGCCCGCGTACTTCTCGTAGAGGACGGGAACGCCCCCGGTGCTCCGCTCCATGGGATCGTCGTGGCGCATGTACCAGTCGACCACGAGGGCGTGCCCGTCCGGGTTGGCGTGCGTGGCCAGGAGGACCACATCGTCCAGCAACCGCGTCGTCTCCTCGTCGGTGAGGCTCACCATGTCGTAGACGAGCCGCATGAGCTGCTGGGCGCCCAGGACCTCGGTGGCGTGGAGGCCTCCGTCGATCCACACGACGGCCTTGCCCTCCCGCGCCAGCTCGCGAGCCTCGCCTTCACTCACCCCTTCGGCGAGAGCCAGGCGCCGGGAGATGTCCCGGTAGCGATCCAGGTCCCTGTGGTTCTCGGCCGAGGTGATGATGGCCTGGACCTGGGGCCTGCCCTCGGCCGACTCTCCGATGGAGCGGAGGGTCATTCGGTCGGACTCCGCGGCCAGCCGCGCCCAGTAGTCCATGAGCTGCTGGTAGGTAGCCAGGAAGTAGTCGGCGCCGAGCTCGGAGCCGAGGAAGGCTTCCGGCGTCGTTATGCTGGAAAGGCGCTCCTGGGCCGCCGTCGGCTGGGCGAGAAGGAGAACCGTGAGGAATAGAATCAAGCTCCGGGTTGCGCGCTTGACCATCGAGCACCTCGGGAGAGAGCGAGTCGAGAATGGCGTTCCACGTCATTCTCTCCCACCCCATCGTCCTCCGCAACACCGCCCCCGATGGCGTGGCCCGGCTCGGTGGCTCAGCGGCCTCCCGCGCCCGGACCCCGCGGCGCCGACCCGGTGGCGCCCGAACCCGCGCTCTCCATGCGCCAGAACGTGATGCCGCCGGCCTGCTGCCCCACCTCCACGTCCGCGACCCGTTCGAACGTGCGCAGGTCGAAGATGTCGACCTTGCCGGGCTCGGCGCCCACGCCCTCCACGCTGACGAAGGCGTAACGCGAGTCCGGGGACGCCACGACCCCGTGAGGGATGGTGGTCGACGTCGCCCTGGTCGCGACGCTCACGCCCGTGTCCAGGTCGATGAAGTCCACCGCTCCACTGGGCTTGAGCGTGGCGATCAGGAGCCGCCCGTCCGCGGTCGCCTCCAGGTTGTACGGCCCCCGGTCACCCGTTTGGAGCCTCCTCCGCACGGTCCACGAGTCGACGTCCACCTCCAGGATCCAGGCGCCCTTGTTGCAGGCCACGTAGACCCGCGTCCCGTCCACCGACGGCTCGGCCCAGGTGGGAGAGCACGTCGGAGCGCCACCTCCGTGATGCGCCGCGCTCATCCCATCGCCGCGCAGCGCCCCTTCCATTCCGTCAGCCACGCCGAAGCGCCTGGACACTTCGAAGCTGCGGGTGTCGATCTCCACCAACTGGTCGTCCATCATGCAATTGGTGAAAACGTGGGTGCCCGACGGGGCCGTGCGTAGCCCGTGCGGCATCGTGCACGTCGTGACCTGCCGGATCTCGGTCATGTCGGGCGTATAGACCACCGACACCGAGGAAGGCACGTGCTCGCCATGGAGGTTGAAGTTGACCACAAAGGCGTAGAGGCCGTCGGGCGTGAGGTCCAGGGTGGCGGGAAAGCGGCCCAGAAGGACGGGGTCCGCCACCATCGTGTCGGCCCCGGCCTCGTACTTCCAGAGCCTCCCGTCGGGCACGCCGTGACCGGTGGTCATGTAGATGAAGCGACCGTCGGGGGAGGTGATGAAGCCGTGAGGCCCCTCGGTCTCCACGACCATCTCGCCCACGGC
>DASWKP010000142.1:0-8374 GCA_036396575.1 Longimicrobiales bacterium
GAGCACCCCGAACCGGATGATGCGTTGCGCGATCATGGTATGTATTCTAGTCGTTGCCTGGTGTGGGTTCCACCTGGAGCGTCCCCCCGCGCCGCTCCCCCTCTGTCGGACCAACGTCATTTTCCGTTCCGTGAAGGCCCGCCGTCGGATTCTCCTGGTCCCGGCCTGCGGCGCCGCGCTCGTGGTGGTCGTCGTGGTGGCGACGGCCCTCCTCCATCCTCCGCTGAGGCGGCAACCGGGCGTGGCGGCGCCCCTGGAGTGGGTAGGGGCGCTTCACACGCATACCGACGCGTCCCACGACGGGGGCGGCACGTTGGAGCAGCTCGTCGGGGCGGCCACCGGTCTGGACTTCGTCCTGGTGTCGGACCACAACGTCCGTGGCTTGCCAGGATCCCGGTACCACGGGGCCCTGCTCCTCGTCGCGGGGGAGGAGGTGAGCTCACCGCACGGCCACCTCGTGGTCGTGGGGGAGAGGGCCGTCCCCGCGTCGGCGCGGGACCCCGACGCGGGACCGGTGGAGCCGGCGCTGGGCCTCCGCATCGCGGCACACCCCATGGGCCGCAGGCGTTGGACGGCGTGGGAGGAAGGGTACTTCGACGCGATGGAGATCTGGAACGCCGACTCCGAGCGCCGGGGCGACGGCGCCCTGGAGTGGATCCACGCCCTGGCGCTGGTCCCGCTGAGGCCCGTGGCGGGGCTCTACCGTCTTCTGGACCATCCGGTCCGAAACCTCATGGCGTGGGACCTCCTGACGCGGACCCGCCACGTGGCGGGCGTGTGCGGCGTGGACGCCCACAACTCCCTCCCCCTGCCCCTGGGCCTGGACCTGCACTTCCCCGCCTACCGCCACTCCCTGGCCCTGGCGCGCCAACACGTGTTCCTCGCCAGCCCTCCCACGGGCGAGGCGGCGGCCGACGCGGCCCTCGTGGCCGAGGCCCTGCGCCGGGGGCGGAGTTTCTGCGCCTTCTCGGGCCTGGGAGACGCCCGGGGGGCGGCGTTCTCGGTGCGGTCGGGGGAGAACACCGCGGCCCTGGGTGAGACGATCGCGTGGAGCCCGGGAGCCGCGCTCGTCGTGACCCTGCCCCCGGCGGGGGCCGAGGCGACGCTCCGGCTGATTCGGGACGGACGGGTGGTGGCCGAGGGCCGGGGGCCGAGCTGGCGGGCGGCGCTGCCCGGACCCGGAGTCTACCGGGTGGAGGCGTTCCTGGAGCAGGGGCGCACCGTGCCGTGGATCCTCACGAACCCGGTGTGGGTGGTAGGGGACGCAATGCCGGGCGGCGAGGCCGGCCGCTGAGCCGTCCTCCTCAAGCCGGCCGGGTGGGGTCCGCCTCGTCGATGCCGGCCAGGGCCCGGATCACCGCCACGGCCCCCAGCCCCGTACGGACGGGATGGTAGCCCCCCTCCAGGCAGGCCACGAGCCGGCCGGCGCACGCCTCCCGCGACCGGGCCATGACGAGCCGCGTGAGCGTGTGCATATCCTCCGGCTCCAGGAGCAACCCACCCAGCGGGTCTCCCGCAAGGCAGTCGAAGCCGGCGGAGACGAGCACGAAGTCCGGGGTGAACGCCTCGCACGCCTGGTCCAGCGCTCCCTCGAAGCGCTCCAGGTACTCGAGCCGGGAGGTCCCGGCCCGCAACGTGACATTCCGCGTCGAACCCCGCCCGGCTCCGGCCCCGGTGTCCGACTCCGCGCCGGTGCCCGGGTAGTGGGGCCACTGATGCAGGGACAGGTAGAACACGGTGGGGTCCTTCCAGAAGATGTCCTGGGTGCCGTTGCCGTGGTGAACGTCCCAGTCCACGATGAGCACACGCTCCGCATGGCCGGCGTGGAGGAGCCAGCGCGCCGCCACCGCGACGTTGTTGAAGAGGCAGAAGCCCATGGGACGGTCATGCGTGGCGTGGTGGCCCGGCGGCCGGGTGGCCACGAACGCGTTCTCGTACATGCCCTCGGCCACGAGGCGCGCCGC
The DNA here is from genome assembly GCA_036396575.1 of Longimicrobiales bacterium. Classification (GTDB taxonomy): domain Bacteria; phylum Gemmatimonadota; class Gemmatimonadetes; order Longimicrobiales; family Gaopeijiaceae; genus DASWKP01. The sequence goes on from DASWKP010000142.1 coordinate 1,965, forward strand.
GGTGACGGCTCCGCCGGCCGAGCCCAGGGCGGCATCCCACGATGCCCAGTTCACCAGAGTATCCGCATCGATGGGTACGACGGCCTCGCACTCCTCCGCCTGCCGGACCGCGGCCCGGACCGTGGCCACATGGCTCTCCGAGTGGACCCGGAGGAGGTCGTCCCGCTCCGCGGGCTCGGGGGATGCCTGCTCCGCCCTGCCGTGGAGGGCGATCATGTCCCGACCCACGGTGGCAGCCAGGGCACGAAGCCGGCCCTGATGCTCGGGGTGTCCCCATCCGGTGTCGTGGAGCGAGGAAGCCGGGTGGAGGAGGAAGGCGGTGCGGGCGGCCACGGGGCCCGTCGTCAGGGAACGTCCGCCACGGCCACCTGGCGGGCCGCCTCGATCCTCTCCTGGAGGCTCCGCACCTCGTGGACGCGGCTCCGGAGCGCGATGAGCGCGTCGCACGCCGCGCTGGTGGCGGACATGGTGGTCAGGTAGGGGATGCCGTACGTGATGGCCGCCCGGCGCATGGCGTAGTCGTCGTACTGGGACTTCTTGCCCAGAGGCGTGTTGATGAGCAGGTGGATATCGCCGCTGACGATGTGGTCCACGATGTGGGGCCGGCCCTCGCCAACCTTGTAGACCCTCGTCGAGGGGATGCCCAGCCGCGACAGGTACTGGTGGGTGCCCCGGGTGGCCAGGATCTCGAAGCCCATGTCGTGGAAGCGCCGCAGGATGGGCGTCACCGTGGGCTTGTCCCGGTCGTTCACCGTGACGACCAGGGTTCCCGGAGCCTCCGGCAGCTCGTTCCCCGCCGACACCTGGGCCTTGGCAAAGGCCATGCCGAAGGAGTCGTCGAAGCCCATGACCTCGCCGGTGGAGCGCATCTCCGGACCCAGCAGCGTGTCCACCTCGAAGCGACTGAACGGAAAGACCGCCTCCTTCACCGCGACGCCCGCCACGGGCAGGCCCTCCGGGAGGCCCATGTCCCGGATCCGGTCCCCGACCATGACCCGGGCCGCCAGACGCGCCAGGGGCACTCCCGTGGCTTTCGACACGAACGGTACCGTGCGGCTCGCCCGCGGGTTCACCTCGATGACGTAGACGAGGCCGTCCCGCACGGCGTACTGGACGTTCATCAGACCCCGGACCCCCAGCTCGAGTGCGAAGCGCCGGGTCAGGTCCTCCATCTCCGCGATGGCCTCACCGCTCAGCAGGTACGGAGGCAGCACGCACGCCGAGTCCCCGGAGTGTACGCCGGCGTCCTCGATGTGCTGCATCACCCCGCCGATGACCACGTCCTCGCCATCGGAGAGGGCGTCCACGTCGGCCTCGAAGGCGTCCTCCAGGAAGCGGTCGATCAGGACCGGGTGGTCCGGAGAGGCCCGCACGGCGCGCTCGAAGTAGCCTTTGAGGCTGTCCTCGTCGTAAACGATCTCCATGGCCCGACCACCCAGGACGTAGCTGGGCCGTACCAGGACCGGAAAGCCCACCTCCGCCGCCACCTTCAGGGCCTGTTCCTCGCTGGTCGCGATGCCGTTTTCGGGCACCCTCGCCCCGACGGACTGGCACACGAGCTCGAAACGCTCCCGGTCCTCGGCCCGGTCGATGGCCTCGACGCTGGTGCCCAGGATGGGGGCCCCCAGGGCCTCCAGTCGCTCCGCCAGGTTCAGAGGCGTCTGGCCGCCGAGCTGGACGATGACGCCCAGGGGCTTCTCCAGGTGGAGGATCTCGATCACGTCCTCCAAGGTGAGCGGCTCGAAGTACAGCTTGTCGCTCACGTCGAAGTCGGTCGACACCGTCTCGGGGTTCGAGTTGACCATGATGGCCTCGAAGCCCGCCTCGCGGAGGGCCAGGACCGCCTGGACGCAGCAGTAGTCGAACTCGATGCCCTGGCCGATCCGGTTCGGCCCGCTGCCGAGGATCACGACCTTCTTCCGGTCCGAGGGGTCGGACTCGTTCTCCTCCTCGTAGGACGAGTAGTAGTAGGGGGTCGCGGCGGGAAACTCCCCGGCGCACGTGTCGACCACGTTGTAGGTCGGCCGGATGCCCCACTCCCAGCGCCGCGAGCGTACGTCGCTCTCGGACTCGCCCCGCAGGTCGGCGAGTTGCCGGTCGCCGAACCCCTCGCGCTTCATATGCCGCAGCCGCTCATGCGTCACCTCGGCGGCGGCGGCGTACTCCCTTTCGTCCTCCACGATCCGGACGAGCTGGTCGAGGAACCAGGGGTCGATGGCCGTGGCCTCGTGGATGTCGGCCATGGGCACGCCCTTCTCCAGGGCACGCTTGATCTGGAAGGGCCGCTCTGCCGTGGGACGCCGCAGGGCCGCCAGGAGGCTGTCGGGGTCGTCCGCCTCCAGGCCGTCGTCCCTGAGGCGCCCGGCTGTGCACCACCCCGCCCGGTCGATCTCTAGGCCCCGAAAGCCCTTCTGCCACGCCGACCGGAACGTCCGGCCGATGGCCATGGTCTCACCCACCGCCTTCATCTGGACGCCCAGCACCGGATTCACCTCGGGGAACTTCTCGAAGGCGAAGCGGGGCAGCTTCACCACAACGTAGTCGAGGACCGGCTCGAAGGAGGCGGGCGTCGTCTTCGTGATGTCGTTGGGCAGTTCGTGGAGGTGGTAGCCCACGGCCAGCTTGGCCCCCACGCGGGCGATGGGAAAGCCCGTGGCCTTGGACGCCAGGGCGCTGGAGCGCGACACCCGGGGGTTCATCTCGACCACCAGCATCTCGCCGTCGTCGGGGTTCACGGCGAACTGGATGTTGCAGCCCCCGGCCTCCACCCCGATCTCGCGGATGCACGCGATGGCCGCGTTGCGCATCCGCTGGTACTCGACATCGGTGAGGGTCTGGGCGGGCGCCACCGTGATGGAGTCGCCCGTGTGCACGCCCATGGCGTCGAAGTTCTCGATGGAGCAGACGATGATGACGTTGTCCGCCCCGTCCCGAACGACCTCCAGCTCGTACTCCTTCCAGCCGATGACCGAGCGGTCGATGAGGACCTCGCGGATGGGCGAAGCGTCCAGGCCCTTGCGGACCTGCCACTCGAACTCCTCCCGGTTGTAGGCGATGCCTCCCCCGGTCCCGCCCAGCGTGTAGGAGGGCCGAACGATGGCCGGGTAGCCGGTGTCCTCGACGATCTCCAGAGCCTCGTCCAGGCTGCCCGCGAAACCGCCGTGAGGAAGCATGAGCCCGATGCGCCCCATGGCGGCCGAGAACTTCTCCCGGTCCTCGGCCATCTCGATGGAGTGCGCGTTGGCTCCGATAAGCTCCACTCCGTACTCGTCCAGGACCCCCTCGCGATGGAGGGTCATGGCGATGTTCAGGGCGGTCTGGCCACCCATGGTGGGGAGCAAGGCGTCGGGGCGTTCCCGGCGGATCACGCGAGTCACCCATTCGGGGGTGAGCGGCTCGATGTAGGTCCGGTCCGCCAGGTCCGGATCGGTCATGATGGTGGCCGGGTTGGAGTTCACCAGGACCACGCGGTAGCCCTCTTCCTTGAGGGCGCGAACGGCCTGCGTTCCGGAGTAGTCGAACTCGCAGGCCTGACCGATGATGATGGGGCCGGAGCCCAGGATCAGGATGGTGTGGAGGTCGTCGCGTCGGGGCACGGAGCGGGGTGTGGAGGGACTGCCTCTACGGAGTGTTCGGGTCGTCGGCCTTGCCGGCTTCCTTGCGGATGGCCAGAGCCAGGGCGACGGCGAAGCCGCCCCACACGAAGGACACGATGAGGGTCATGGTGACCCAGGTCGCTGTCGTCACGACATCCTCCTCTCAAGACCCTCGGAGCCCCACGCCGGGAGCGAGGCCGGACAAAGGTGTCGGAAAGGCGTGACGGCGGCAAGACAGCCGGCACCGGCCGGCGCCGCTGCCCTCCGTTCGGTGCCCCTCAACGCGACAGGTCGACGGAGAAACTCACCAGAGAGGTGATGGGCTGGTTGTCGGCGTCCACCGCGGCGAGGACCACGACGGCCGGATGGCCCTCGGCCAGCTCGGCCACCCGCACCGTGAAGGCGAGCGTCCCGGATGCCTCGTTCACCAGGATATACCTACGGGTCTGCACACCGCCTTCGGCGCCCTGCGCGGCGCCATCCCCGAACGCGAGCGTGGACCCGGCCCCCTCGACGGCCTCGATGCCCGTGCCGGTGATCTCCACGATGACCGCGCCCACGGAGGGGAGCGACGAGCGGACCTCTCCCGTGAACGAGCCCGGCCCTTCGGGACGGTCGTCGCCACAGGCTCCAAGCGCCAGGGCCCCCAGGAACGCGAGGACCCACCCCGCGCGCTTCATCGCTCACCTCCGGCGCGGAAGCGGACGACGGGCACCCGCACCTGGACCGGCGCCATCTCCTGGGCGGTCTCCGGCGCGTCGGGGTATGCCAGGATGAACGCCCGGAAGTCGCCCAGGTCGTAGACGCCGTTGCGGTTGCCGTCGAAGTCCAGGTAGTCCCGTTGGAGTTGGGCCAGGCCGTGGGGCTGGCCGAGGAGCGGCCCCGTGAGGTCCCGCAGCGAAATGGTGGGGGCGCTGACGTCGACCACTACCGAGCCGAGGGCGGTGAGTCCGTATGAGTCCCGCGCCCGGAGCACCACGGCGAAGGTGCCCGTCTCAATCGGCGCCCCCACCAGGCGGCCGTCGTCGTCCAGCGCCAGGCCCTGGGGCAGCGCGCCCTGGTCCAGGAACCACTTCACGGGGAGGTTGGCGTTCTCCGCCACCAGATAGACCTCCGCGGGGCGCGCCGCCACCAGCTCCACGGCCAGCTCCTCGGGCACCGAGTAGGTCAGCGCGAAGACCGCGGTGACGTCGGCGGGCTCGTCGAGGGTCAGAAGCGCCGGGTTGCCCTGCCCGGCCACCGGGCCGAGCCACTCCTGGAAGCCGTAGCCGGTGATGGGGTTGGCCTGGAGGCTGAGCGAGGTGCCCGCGAGAAACCAGGAGCCGTCCTCCTCCAGGAGGCCCGCGGGCAGCGACGCCACCGTGCCCTGGGGCACCCCAAAGTCCTCACCGTCCACGTCCACGCGCAGCCGGACCTCTTCGCCGCCGAAGACCGCCGTGAGCTGTACGTCCTCCACCGGCGTGACGAACTCCCGCTCCCGCGTGGCCTCGGGGTCGTCGTTCCAGCCCTGGAACCCCAAGCGCACGCCGTCGGCGATGGGGGAGCCTCCGGTCACGGAGATGACGTGCCTCTGGAACGGCGCCGACTCGAAGGCGACCCCCCCCGCGGGAGCCCCCAGGCCGTCCACCGTGAGCTGCCCGCCGCCGCCGTCCCCGATCATCTGGACCGTCACCGTCTGGAAGCGGGTCAGGATCCGGGCGCTCACGTTCTGGCCGATCTCCTGGATATCCATCACCGTCAGGCCCGAAGCGGCATCGAGGTGCGTGAAGGCGCCCGGATTGGAGCCCGCCGAGAACCGCGTGTTTCCCGTGAAGCCCGGGAAGGGATCGCCGTCGTCCGCCCGGCTACCTCCGTTCTGGGCGAGCTGGTCCAGGCCGTCGGCCTGCCGGAGCCACACGCCCATGTGGCCCGCGGTGTTGTTGATGGTGTTGGCGGGCCAGCGGGCGTCCACGATGTCCTGGTCGATGTGCCAGATGAGGAGCCCGGGCCGCGACATGCCGGCGTCGAAGCCGATGCGCTGGCGGTTCTCGATCAGGAAGTACTCGTTGGAGCCGTCCCCGGCGTCGATGCGGAGCACGCTCCCCCCCTCCTCCACGGGCTCCAGGACGATGACGCCGTGATCCACGCCCGGCGCCAGGGTCTCCACGTCCACCCAGCCCAGCATGGCCTTGGACCACGCCTCCATGTGGCAGGGACGCCACGGCTCGCCGCCCCAGCAGCCCCAGTTGCCGGAGCCCATGAGTCCCCAGCGGCCGATCCCCGCGTGGTTGCAGCCGCTCGCCGTGCAGTACAGATCCGGGAGGCCGAAGCCGTGCCCCAGCTCGTGGGCCAGGACGCCGATCTCGTTGATCTGGGTCTGTCCGCCCTGGAAATCGCACGACACCACCGGCTGGATGGTGTAGTCGTCGACTCTGATCTTGCCGCCGTTCGCGGCGTCCGTGGTCGTGGCATAGGTCATGCCGGCCGCGGACCGGAGCACCCACTTGTGGGACCAGATCCGGTTGGCGTTGCCCGAGCCCCCGCACTCGGCGCCCCGCGACGGCTGGAAGACCGCGAGCACGTCCACGAAGCCGTCGTCGTCGCCGGAGTTGGGAAGGCCGTCGGGACCGTCGTTGTCGTAGCGTCCCCAGTCCACGGAGCCGTCGTCGGTGGCCTTCAGGATCTCGAGGATGAAGACCCCGACCTTGGAGCCGCCCAGTCCGGACCGGCCCGCCGCGACGTCGGCCTCCGTGAGCGTCGACCGTTCCCAGTCGTGGGTTTCCCCCCCGAGGGTGATCCGCCCTCCCGAGATCTCGTCATAGAACTCCGGGATGG
>DASWKP010000143.1:0-3296 GCA_036396575.1 Longimicrobiales bacterium
CGCTGAAGGTAAGGGTGTATCCCATCTGGCGCAGTTGGCGCTGCACCCACGAGGGCACCTCCTCCTGGAGGAGGAGCCGCCCAGGGCTGTTCTCGTGCGCGCCGAAGGAGCCGCGGAGCTGGAAGCTGTTCATGTTGGGCGCCTCGGCGGCCTGCTGAACGTTCATGCCCCACTCCACCACGTTGAGGAAGAACTGCAGCAGGTTCTGGTCCTGAGAGTCGCCGCCCTGGACGGCGAAGGACAGGAAGGGCCGTCCGTCCTTGAGGGCCATGCTGGGCGTCAGCGTCGCTCTGGGGCGCTTGCCGGGCTCCACCACGTTGTAGGGCCCGTCCGCCGCGTCCACGACGAAGCTCTGCATGCGCTGGCTGAGCCCGACACCCGTGCGCCCGGCGATGACGGAAGGCACCCAACCACCCGAAGGCGTGATCGACACGACCCAACCCTCGGCGTCGGCGGCCTGCACCGTGGTCGTGCCCCGGTAGAAGTCGTCGTAGAAGCCGGCGTCCGGCGTGGCGGCCGTGACCGGGTCGTCGAGCGAGAGGCCGTCGGGGCCGCCGGCCGCGGTGTTGCCGCCGCCGCGCCACGTGTCGAGCAGCTCCGCGAACGGGTTGGTGCCGCCCTGGTAAGGGTACGGATCCCCGGGCGCCGCGTCCCGGTCGTTGCGATCGAGGTCGATCTCCTGGACGCGGGCTCGGGCGTACTCCTTGCTCAGCAGGCCCCGGATCGGCTCCTCCGGCGGAAAGTCGGGGTCCCCGTAGTAGAAGTCCCGGTCGGCGAAGGCCAGGTTCATCACCTGATACAGCGTGTGGATGTAGCGCGCAGAGTTGAAGCCCATCTCCTGGAGATCGAAGCTCTCCAGCATGTTGAGCGCCTGGAGGAGGACCGGTCCCTGGACCCAGTGGGTGAGCTTGTAGACCTCGATGTCCTTGTAGGTGGTCATCACGGGCTCCTCGATCTTGACCTGCCAGCGGTCCAGGTCCTCCAGGGTGATGAGGCCGCCCTCCTCCCGCGTGCCACGGACCAGCTCCCGGGCGATGTCACCCCGGTAGAAGCGGTCGTAGGCGGCATGGATCGCCTCCTCGCGGGTCGCGCCCGCCGCCAGCGCCGCCGCCTCGGCCTCGACCAACTTCCTGAGCGTCTCCGCAAGATCCGGCTGGCGAAAGACCTGCCCGGGCTCGGGAGGGGCGGGCTCACCGCTGTCGTCCACGTTGGGCAGGTAGACCCCACGGGAGTAGGTCCAGCCCATGATGCGCTGGCGCTGGGCGGCGATGGAGCCCGCCGTCTGGGCCTCCATGGGATAGCCCTCTTCGGCCATCTGGATTGCCGGGGCGAGGACATCGGCCAGGGACAGGGTGCCCCACTCGGCCATCATCGTCATGAGCCCACCGGGCGTGCCCGGGGTCACCGCGGCCAGGGGGCCGTACTCGGGGGGGTAGCGCATCCCCTGGCTCCGGAAGAAGTCCGGCGTCGCGCCCGTGGGAGCCACGCCCAGCGCGTTCAGGCCGATGACCTCTCCGGTGTTGGGGTTGTAGATGAGAGCCTGCGTCTCACCGCCCCAGGCCAGCACGTCCCACATGGTCGCGCCGGCCGCCAGCATGGCCGCCGCCGCGTCCACGGCGTTGCCGCCCCGCGAGAACACCATGGCGCCGGCCGTGGCACTGAGCGGCTTGCCGGTGATGGCCATCCAGTGCTGGCCGTGGAGGACGGGTTTGGCCGTCTGCTGGGCGGCCGCGGCGCCGGGGGCCGTGACCACGGCGAGGGCCAGGGCCGCCGGTGCGGCGAGGTTGCGGTAGCGTGAGCGGGCGGGCATGGGCCCTCCAGGTGGGGATGCCGTTCGGGGTGCGGGCGTAATGTTGGGGCGGTCAGCGGAGCACGTGCAACAGGTTGCTGAAGCGGTCCGTCCAACGGCGGCTCGGCTCCGGGGGTTCCGGTGTCGCCCCGTCGGCGGCGAGGAAGGGCGCCGGATCGCGGGTCACCAGGAGCCAGCGGCTGAAGGCGATGTCGAAGGCCGCGTCCGCTTGCCGCTCCACGCGCACCACCCGATGGCCCGTGTGGGCCGCCAGTCCCCGGATGACCGGAGCCAGGTTCAGGTGGCGGTTGGTGACGTTGAACGCCAGGACGCCGTCGGTCTCCAGGTGGGCCCAGTACAGGTCGGCGGCCTCGACGGACAGCAGGTGCGTGGGTATGGCGTCGCCCGAGAAGGCGTCGATCACCAGCACGTCGTAGCGGTGGCCGGCGCCCCCCGGCTCCAGATTGCGCTCGAGGGACAGGCGGCCGTCGCCCAGCACGACTTCCACCGTGGCCGGGCTGTCGTCGATAAAGGTGAAGTACCGCCGAGCCAGATCGATGACCGCGGGGTCGATCTCGTAGAAGCGCACCGTATCCCCCGCCTGGGCCCAAACCGCCAGGGTGCCCGCTCCCTCGCCGACGATCCCGATGCGAAGGGGGCCGGTGGCCCTGCGCGGGTGCTGCCTGATGGCCTCGTGGGCGCCCGAGCCCGAGCCGTAGTACGTCGTGGCCACGCCGAGGCGCCCGGAGCCCTGGAGCTGGCTGCCGTGGAGGATGCGGCCGTGGCGGAGCCCCCGGATCCTGCCGGCCTCCGGCGATGTGCCGTCGAGCACGTGGAGGACTCCGTAGAAGTTCCGCTCCCTGGCCAGGGTCCCGCCATCGCGGCTCACCACGGGGAGGACGAAACCGGCGCCAGCGACGACTCCCACGAGGAGGAGGCCGCGCCAGGCCCAGGGACGTCCACCTGCCCTCATGCGGGACGCCGGATCGGTCCACATCACCACGCCCAGGAGGAACCAGGCCAGCAGCAGGAAAGCCGCCAGCTCCCAGAAGTCCGTGAGCAGCAGCGGGGCGCCAAGGGAGACGGCCGCCCCTCCGGCCGCGCCTCCGCCGGCCATGGTGAGGTAGAACGCGGTGAGGTGTTTGGGCTCCGGCGCCGAGCGCGCCAGCTCGCCGTGGCAGACCATGCACGCCGCGAACAGGACGCCAGCGCCGCCCATCAACTGCAACAGGATCGGCACCGACGCGTCCCCGGCCTCCAGGAGGGCCTCGATCCCCAGCCCGAAGGCGAGGAGGGCCCCGAAGGCCACGCGGGAGTAAAGCCCCGAAAACGCCAGGATGAACGTGACCAGGTAGACGGCCAGAGGCATGACCCACAGGAAGGGCACCGACGCCACGTCGAGCGTCATCTGGTTGGTGATGGCCAGGAGCAGGCCCGAGCCGCACGCGGCCAGGAGGAACCACAGCACGAACGTCCCGGGCGTGGGGTCGGGGGCGCCGGGGTGCGC
>DASWKP010000144.1:0-5835 GCA_036396575.1 Longimicrobiales bacterium
GAAGGCGGCATTGGCCACCTCGTCCCGGACCGTTGGGCCCGACGGCAGCACCCGACACTCGATACGCAGGTGGGGCTTGCCGTCGCTGATCCCGTAGCAGGGGCGGTTCCACCGGTACACGGTGCTGTTGTGGAGCTGGAGCGCCATCAGCCCGGGGATCTCCCCCCGAGCCAGCGCCTCGACCGAGTCCCCCTCCACCGGCGCCGACAGAAGCACCCGAAAGCGCGCGATGTCCTCCCGGAACAGCTCGGTCACCGTCTGGCGCACCCAGCCTTCGCCGAAGCGCACCCGGGGGGCGACTTCCCGGTAGTCGATGGAAGCGCCCCGGGTATCGATGGACTGCTGGAACAGGGCGATGCGCGTCTCGGCCCAGAGGCGCTTGCCGAAGAGCAGCGGCGAGTTCACCGCGGAGGCCAGGACCGGGGCCGCCACGACCTGCGCGACGTTGTAGAAGCGGGCGAACTCGTCCGCTGACACCTGGAGGTGCACCTGGCAGCTCGTGTTGCACGCCTCGAGCATGACGGAGTCGTGCTCGATGTTGAGCTCGTCCGTCCCCTCGATACGAAGCCGGTACGACTCTCCCCCCCGCATGCGGTTCAGGGCTTCGTTCAGCGCGAAGTACCTGTGTCGGGGCGTGATGTTGTCCATGTCGAGGTCGGACTTGGCCAGCGTCGGGAGGATTCCGGTGAGGCAGACCCGGGCGCCCACCTCCGAGGCCGCCGTCCGCACCCGGTCGAGGAGCACTCCGATCTCCCGCTCCAGCGTGCGGAAGCAGGGTCCCACCAGGACCTGGGGATCGACGTTCATCTCCAGGTTGAAACGAGCGAGCTCCGTCGTGAAGGGGGCGTCGTCGCCCAGCAGCTCCAACACCTCGACGGCCACCGGCGACGGCCTCCAATCCTCGCCCACGAGGAACATCTCCTGCTCGAGGCCGATGCGCCGCACCCCCGATTCGATCATCCCCTGCCGGAGCATCTGCTCCAACGCCTGGAGGTCCCGCAACAGGGCCTTGGTGAACGTCCGGATGGCGCCCGGGGTCAGGTCCGGCTTGACGTCTCGACCCACGCTCTCCTCCGATTCAGGGAACGAAGGTGGCGATCTCCTCCAGCGGCTTGCGGCTCAGATCGGGCACCTGGGCGTCCTCCTCCGGATAGCCGACGACGAGGATCAGAAACGGCCGCTCGTTGTCGGGTCGACCGAGCACCTCTCCCAGGAAGCCCATGGGAGAGGGCGTGTGGGTCAGGCACACCAGACCCGCCGTGTGCACCGCCGCCACCAGGATCCCCGTCGCGATCCCCACCGACTCCGCGACATAGTAGTTCTTCCGTTTCTCTCCCGCAGGTCCGACGCCATAGCTCTCGGCGAAGACGACGATGAGCCACGGCGCGTTCTCCAGGAACGGCTTGTTCTCGTCGGTCCCGAGTGCCGCCAGGGCGTCGAGCCAGTCCTGAGGCGCCCGCCCCCCGTAGAACCGGCGCTCCTCCTCCTCGGCGCCTTGGCGGAGTTTTCGCCGCAACTCGGCATCCTCCCGCCCCACGGCGACGAAGTGCCATGGCTGGCGGTGGGCCCCCGAGGGGGCGGTCCCGGCGGAGCGGATGCAGGCCTCGATGACCTCCCGGTCCACCGGACGGTCGGCGAAGTCCCTTACGCTCCGGCGTCGCGACATGCGCTCGTGGAACTCCTGGGCCCGGCGCAGCATCTCGTCGTGTGGCAGCCGCTCGTACGTGGACAGCCTGGTGAAGCGCGGGTCCGTCACTCCCCCCTCAGCCGCCGCGGCCCGCGAGGTCGCGGTAGGCGCCCACCCACGACCCCGCCCTTTCCCGGGCCTGGAGCACGGGACCTATCGCGGTCCCCAGCACCTCGTCCAGGAATCGCGCGTTGACCAGGTGGACGATCTCCTCATCCGTGAGCCGGAGTCCGGGCCAGTCGGATCGCGGAGCATCCCGGTACGCCTCGAAGGCCCGAGCGAGGTACCCCGGGGAGGTACCCTCGGGCAGCGGGATGTGAAAGGCCCCCGCGTCCACGCCGTACCTTGAAGCAACGTCGCCCCACGTCCGTCCGCCACGCCGGAGGGCGACCAAGGCGTCGGGTGAGACCCCCACCCGGCGTGCCAGGAACATGGCCACCGGAACCTGGTCGGGAGGGAGATCCCACTCCGCCAGGATGGCCAGTTCCGCCGGGGGCACACCGAAGTGCTCCGCAACGGCGCGGAAATAGGCGTCCACGTCGGCCTGGGTCGCTACCTGTCCGGACGTGGGTAGGGGGGCGGCCATCTGGACCGCCAGGGCGATAAGGAGGGTCGTTTTATGGCGCATGGTGCCCTCCCGGGGGCACGTGAGCATCCGGAGTCGTTCGCCTTCTCGACGGCGAGTTTCGCTCGGGAGCGTCGTCCATACTACCCCGAGCCCCAGGGATGGCTCCGGCGGGTCGAGCCGGACGTCGTTCGAGCCATGGCACGACTCTTGAGGGATAGCATGTTGAGTTCGAGGGCTTCGTCCACGGATGCGGGAGGGATGATGATGAGACGCGACGGCGACGTTCCGGACGCCCGGCGCAAGCCCGGCTCCAGCAAACCACGTGCCAGAAGCGGTGACGCAGACCTCCTCTTCGACTACACGGGGGTGGGGCCTGTCGACGTGAAAGGCCTGTCTCTCCTGCTCACGGCACGCCTTCTCCCGGAACAGCGGGACCGAAAGGTCTGGGTCCGAGGCCTGCCGTACGCCGCGTGGCGGTTCCTCCAAGCCGGCGGGCTGGATCATCTCTTCAGGCTCTTCCCCATCTCTGTGGAGCCCGCGAACTGAGGAGGCGCTGAAGGCCGCACCGCCCGCACCGCCGCGGACCGCGTGTCGCTGACGTGTCCTCCACGGGGGACAGGACTGCTCGCCTCGCGAGCGCGGGTAGACCTCAAGCCGGCCCTCGCTCCAGGATCCGGTCCACGCGCCGACGCGCCGCTGCCACGGGGCTCTCCCCGAGGTCGCGGGCCTCGCGGAAGATCTCCGCCAGTGAGGCGCCGATCCCGGCGACCCGGCGCCGCAATTCGTCGGGGTCGCGGACGCCGACGTCCATGAGGCCGAACGCCATGGCCCCTCCACCGTTCACCACGTAGTCGGGGGCGTAGAGGATGTCGCGGTGGTGGAGGCGCTTCGCGTCGTCGGCGGCCTCGAGCTGATTGTTGGCCGAGCCGGCTACCACCAGGCAGCGCAGGCGCGGGATGGTGGACGCGTTGAGCGTCTGGCCCACGGCACACGGGGCATAGACGTCGCACTCGGCATCGTAGACCCGGTCCCCGACGACCACCTCGCCACCCAGCTCCTCGGCGAGCGTCCGGGCGCGTTCCTCGACCAGATCAGAGAGCAGGAGCTGGCCACCGGCCTTGGCCACCATGCGGGCCAGGGGCTCCCCCACGTCCCCTACGCCCTGGACCAGGACGGTGCGGTCCTCGAGGGACCCGCTCCCCGTGGCGGCCTCGAGCGCGGCCTTCATCCCCTCCAGGACCCCGAGGGCGGTGAAGGGTCCCGGGTCCGTGGGACCGTCCTCGCGGTCGGGGGCGACCCCCTTCACCCAGGGCGTGACCTCGGCGAGGAGAGCCATGTCCTGGGGCGTGGTGCCGAGATCCGCCCCGGCGGAGTATGCTCCATGGAGGGAGTCGATAAGGCGGCCGAAGCGTCGCAGAAGCCCGCGACGTTCGGCATCCTGCAACGGTCGAGGGATGGCCAGCACCGACTTGCCGCCGCCGAAGGGGAGGTCCATCGCGGCCCACTTGCTGGTCATGCCCTCCGCCAGCCGTTGGGCGTCCAGGAGCCCGTCGGCGGGATCGTCGTAGACCTTCATCCTGCACCCCCCCAGCGGACGGCCCAGCGTGTCGTCGTGGAGCGCCACGAAGATCCACGTGCCGGTAGGGCGGTCGAAGCTGACCACGACACCGGCGCCGTCCCATTCGGCCAGGTGCCGGGCGAACTCCGCGCCGGGGCGTTCCTGGCCGGTCCCGGCTGCCGTCAACGTCCACCTCCCACGATGGTCCGGTAGCTGTCCTCGTTCCATTGCGGCCGCGGGTCCGCGTTGCCGATCTCGACGCCCAGGTAGTACACGAGCCGGCCGATGCGGGCCGCCTTGTCCGTGTCGATCCTGTCCAGCTCGTCGGAGGGCCGGTGGTAGTCCTCGTGCGTGCCGTTGAAGAAGAACAGGATGGGCACACCCTTGCGCGCGAAGTTGATGTGGTCCGAGCGGCCGTAGAAGTTCTCCTCGGGCCAGCGGTCGTCGATGGCCGTCATGCCAAGGTCAGGACGGGCGGCGTTCACGCGCTCCATCGTTGACCCCAGGTCCGAGTGCCCCATGCCGATGGCCACGATGGTATCGGGCCAGTTCCGCCCCACCATGTCGGCGTTGAGGTTCGCCACGATGTTCTGGATGGGCACGGTCGGGTTGTCGGCGAAGTACCTGCTTCCCCACAGCCCCCGCTCCTCACCGCTCACGACGACGAAAAGCATGGAGCGGCGGGGGGCCGTCTCCATGGAGGCCATTGCCTCGGCTACCTCCATCACGAGCGTCGTCCCCGAAGCGTCGTCGTCCGCGCCGTTGAAGATCGAGTCGGCGCCCTGGCCGGGCCGGACGCCGACGTGGTCCATGTGGCCGCTGAACGCGACGTACTCGCCGCGCAGGACCGGGTCGCTCCCCTCCAGGATCGCCACGACGTTCGGCGCCGCGACCTCGGCCACGACACGCACGCGCTGGGTGACCGTGAGGCTCAGGCCGTCCACGGGCACCGCCATCGCGGGCCCCGCGGCGCGGGCGCGGATGGCGGGCAGGTCGAGACCCAGGGGCCCGAGAACCCGGGCCAGGGACGCGTCACGGACCATCAGGATCGGAAGGCCTGTCCGGGGAATCTCGCCGAGCACGTCGCTGGTCCGTGCGAGGGCACCACGGGCTTCCGCCACCCATTGCTCCTCGGGCGCGTCGCTGGCGATGAGTAGAGACGCCGGGGCGCGCCCGATGATCCCACCGAGCGCCCCGGACATCCGCCGTCCACGGGGGGCCTCCGCGGCCGGGGTAACCACAACCACGTGGGCCCCCTCCAGCGGAGCACCGGCCAACGCCGCCTCGGCCCCGTCGGTGCCATAGACCACGACCACGGGACCCTCCACTTCGGCCTCGAACGGGCCACCGAAGCCCGCGGCGATGACGTCGGCACCGAAGCGCAAGCGCTCTCCGGAGGCGGCGGTGATGCCCGACGTCTCGTTGTCCACCGCCACGCTCAGGAGTCGGTAGCGCTGAAGGAACGACCCGTCGTCGCCGGCGGGTTTGAGACCCATGGCCCGGAACTCCTCTCCGATCCAGCGGGCGACCTGGTCCAGCTCCGGTGAGGGCGTGTAACGCCCCCTCATGGAGTCGTGGGCCATCACGCCGATGCGGCGGTAGAAGTCCTCGGCCGTGATGGTGGCCGCGGCCCGGTCGATGTCCGGCGTCTGGGCCACGGCGACCGCCGGAAGAAGGAGAGCCGCCGCGGGAAGCAGCAGGGTCGGCAGCGCGGGGTAGAAGCGTCGCATGTGCGTGGTCCCTCGAATCGAATAAAAGGCCGCCCACCGGGCTCGGACCGAGTCGACGCCGGAGGCCCGGAGAACGGAAGGTAAGAACGCGCGAACGGCACGGCCAGACGATCTCCTGACATACATCGTGGGCTGGGAATTCGCATCGTGCCAGCCTCTGGACGGGTCAATCACGTGGAGGCTCTGAACGTGGAGTAGCCAGGACGCCCTCCTCCCGCAGGAAGGCCTCGATGTGGTCCAGGTAGGCGGCCCAGTCGGGAGGGCAGTCGTTGTGGCCGCACTCCAGGGGGAC
>DASWKP010000145.1:0-14374 GCA_036396575.1 Longimicrobiales bacterium
CGTCGGTGGACGTCACCAACAAGGTGGGCCAGTTCATCGGCGAGGCAATCGACATCTTCGTAGGGGACGACGAGTTGCAACCTCACCCCGCCGACGGCGTCACGCCCACCGAGGACCGGTGCATCGTCATGAAGCTGTTCGGCATCACGGACTCGGGTGGCGTGCTCGTGGTGGACGTGCGCAAGAGCGACATCCTGAGAAACCATCCCGCGCGACGGTTCAACTGATCCCGGGCCGCGGTCCGGAGGCCTGAGAACGGCGGCGCCCTTTGACGGGCGCCGCCGTTCCTTTATGCTGGACGTCGCTGGAAGGGCGGGCGTCCTGCCGCAGCCCCCTCAGAGGACGAATGAGGAACCGACATGAAGCGCATCCTGGTGCGGACCGCTGGCGAGTCTCACGGCAAGGGCCTGACGGCCCTGATCGAGGGACTTCCCGCCGGACTGTCCCTGGAGACGGAGCGGGACGTGGATCCGGAGCTGCGGCGTCGACAGGGTGGCTACGGCCGGGGACGCCGCATGCTGATCGAGTCGGATCGCGCCGACCTGCTGAGCGGTGTGCGGTTGGGGGAGACCCTGGGCTCCCCCATCAGCATGCTGATCTGGAATCGGGACTGGGAGAACTGGACGACGGCCATGAGCCCGCTCCCCGCCGATCCGGGGGAGAATCCGAAGGCTCTTCGGCCCCACTACCTGCCGCGGCCGGGGCACGCGGACCTTGTGGGGGCATTCAAGTATGATCGCCGCGACGTGCGGGACGTCCTCGAACGAGCGAGCGCCCGGGAGACCGCCGCGCGAGTGGCGTGCGGGGCGGTGGCCAAGCGCCTGCTCGGGGAGTTCGGCATCCGAGTGGAGAGCCACGTGGTGTCTCTGGGTGTCGTGGACGCTGACCTTCCGGACGACCTCCCCGAGGACCTCAACGCGGCCGTGGACGGCGACCCCCTGCGGTGCCTGGACCCGCGCGCCAGCGAGGCCATGCGGGAAGCCATCGACCGAGCCAGGGAGGAGGGAGACACCCTTGGAGGCGTCTTCGAGGTGGTCGCCCGAGGGGTGCCGGTGGGCCTGGGCAGCTACGTGGCCCACGACGCCAAGCTGGACGGACGGCTCGCCGGCGCCGTCATGTCCATCCAGGCTGTGAAGGGCGTCGAGATCGGGCTCGGGTTCGAGGGGGCGAGGAGGCCGGGTTCGGGCGTCCACGACGCCATCGTGCCCGCGCCGTCCCGGGGGCGGTCGGGGCGCGTGGGCCGGGGCTCCAACCGGGCGGGGGGCCTCGAAGGTGGGGTCACCACCGGGGAGCCTGTCGTGGTGCGGGGTGCCATGAAGCCCATCTCCACCCTCCGGAAGCCGTTGCCCAGCGTGGACCTGCGCGACGGATCGGTGGGGGACGCCGCGGTGGAACGGAGCGACGTGTGTGCCGTGCCGGCCGCCGCGGTCGTCGGGGAGGCCATGGTCGCCCTCGTCCTCGCCGACGCGTTCCTGGAGAAGTTCGGTGGAGACGCCATGAGCGAGGTTCGCCGGAACTTCGATGGATACGTCGCGTACCTGACCGAGCGGGGGTGGGGCGAGCGGTGACGTCCGCGCAGGGCGCCGCCACCGCCGAGCTCCCGTTTCGCTTGGTGCTCCTGGTGGGCTTCATGGCGAGCGGAAAGTCCACGGTGGGCGCCGAGCTCGCCAGCCGGTTGGGGTGGAGCTTCGTGGATCTGGACGCCCGTATCGAGGCTCGGATAGGCGCGAGCGTGCCGGAGATCTTCAGCCGCTACGGCGAGGGTCGCTTCCGGATGCTGGAGGCCGAGGCGGGCAGGGAGGCACTCGCGGAGCGGGAGGTGGTGGTCGCCACGGGCGGTGGCTGGCCGGTGGCGCCGGGCCGCATGGACGGCCTCGCGGGCGATGTCTTCTCGGTCTGGCTTCAAGTGTCGCCCGGGGAGGCGGTCCGGCGGGCACGCGGGGACCCGGCGGTGCGCCCACTGCTGGCCGTGAGGGATCCGGAGGTGCGGGCGGCGGAACTCCTGGAGGCCCGCCGCACAGCCTACGCCAAGGCCCGCCTCCACCTGGACACCGGGGGAGCGACCCCCGGGCAGATCGTTGAACGTATCCTCGCCGCATGCGAGAGCTGATGCCGAAGAAGCACCTGATCATCGTGGAATCGCCGGCCAAGGCACGGACCATCGGCCGGTACCTGGGGGCCGACTACGACGTCGCCGCCTCGGTGGGCCACGTCCGGGATTTGCCCACCAAGGAGCTCGGGGTGGACACGGAGGGCGACTTCGAGCCCACGTACGTCACGATCCGTGGCAAGGGGAAGGTCCTGGCTGAGCTGAAGGCGAAAGCCAAGGGCGCTCAGTCGATCATCCTGGCCACCGACCCGGACCGGGAGGGCGAGGCCATCGCCTACCACGTGGCGGAGCAGCTCGGGTACACCGACAAGAACGGTCGCTTCCAGCGCGTCCAGTTCCGGGAGATCACCAAGTCCGCTGTCCAGGAAGCCCTGGCATCGCCGGGTAGGATCGACATACGCAAGGTGGAGGCGCAGCAGGCCCGGAGGATTCTGGATCGACTCGTGGGCTACCAGGTGAGCCCGTTCCTGTGGAAGCCGATCCGCCCCGGACTGTCCGCCGGTCGGGTCCAGACCGTGGCCCTCCGCCTGATCTGCGAGCGAGAGGTCGAGATCCGGGGCTTCGTGTCGCAGGAGTACTGGACGGTCACGGCTCACCTGGAGAAGGACGGCGAGAAGTTCGAGGCGAAGCTCCACAAGATCGACGGACGCGCCTTCGCGCTCGAATCCGGGGACCAGGCCACGGCAGTGGTCGAAGATGTCCGGGAGCTGCCCTTCCGGGTCACCGACCTCAAGCGAAGGGAGCGGCGCAAGAACCCGTCCGCCCCGTTCACGACATCCACGCTGCAGCAGGAGGCGGCCAAGCGGCTCCGCTACTCTGCCAAGCGCACCATGAGCCTGGCCCAGCGGCTCTACGAGGGGGTGGAGCTGGGGAAGCGGGGTGCCCAGGGGCTGATTACGTACATGAGGACGGACTCCACGCGTGTGTCCGCCCAGGCCGTGTCCGCCGCCCGGGACTGGATCGGCAGGGAGTTGGGTGACGACTACGTGTCCGGGGCTCCCCGCTACTGGTCGGGCAAGCAGCAGAGAGGTGCCCAGGAGGCGCACGAGGCGATCCGTCCCACCATGGTGGAGCTGCATCCCTCGGAGGCCGCCCGCTTCCTGGACGGCGATGCCGCCGCGCTCTACGAGTTGGTCTGGCTGCGCTTCGTGGCCAGCCAGATGGCCCCGGCGGTGTACGACACGACCACGCTGGACTTCGGGCTCACCGGCGCCCGGACGGGCAGGGGCTACCTGTTCCGCGCCACCGGCTCGGTGGTGAAGTTCCAGGGGTTCACTCGGCTCTATATGGAGGCAACGGAGCTGGGCGACCACCGGCGTCTGGACGACCTCGATCCCCTACCGGCCATGGCCCTGGGGGACGTGAGTACACTCGAGCGCCTGGAGCCCAAGCAGCACTTCACGCAGCCGCCACCCCGCTTCTCCGAGGCGTCCCTGGTGAAGGCTCTGGAGGAGCTGGGCATCGGACGGCCATCGACGTACGCGCAGATCATCTCCACCCTCCAGGACCGGGGCTACGCGGAAATCGAGCAGCGGCGCTTCACCCCCACCGACCTGGGGGAGGTCGTGGCCAAGCTCCTGGTGAAGGTCTTCCCCTGGCTGTTCGACGTGGACTTCACCAGCCGCATGGAAGGACAGTTGGACCGCGTCGAGGACGGCGATCTGCAATGGCAGCGGCTGCTGCACGAGTTCTACCCCAAGCTCCAGGAGCGCCTCCAGGAGGGTCAGGAGATCTCCGAAGACATCGTCAAGGAAATCTTCGCCGTGGAAGGCGAGACCTGTGACGTGTGCGGGCGCCCCATGCTGGTCCGCTTCAACAAGCGGGGCAGCTTCCTGGGGTGTTCTGGCTATCCCGAATGCAGGAGCACGCGGCCCGTCACCCCAGCGGACGTCCCGGAGGAGCCTCTTGGGAGCGACGAGGAAACGGGTCAGCCCATCCACCTGAAGATCGGGCCCTACGGCCCCTACCTCGAGGTCGGAGTGGGAGACGACAGCAAGCCGCGCAGGGTGAGCATCCCCGAGGAAAAGGACCTCGGCGACGTGGACCTGGAGTATGCTCGCCGGATGCTCAGCCTTCCGCGTACGGTGGGTGAGGATCCCGATACCGGCGAGGAGATCGTGGCTGGCCTGGGGCGTTACGGGCCGTACGTCCGCCGAGGCAAGACGTTCGCCAACCTGCGCGCCGAGGCCGACATGTTCGCGATCGGCCTCGACGAAGCTCGCAGGCTCATCGCGGAGCGCCTGAAGGGGGCACCTCGCGTGATCCAGGAGCTGGGGCCGCACCCCGACTCCGGCAAAGTCGTCCAGATCGTGTCGGGCCGCTACGGTCCCTACGCCACGGACGGCTCGGTGAACGCGACGCTTCCCAAGGACGCGGACCCCGAAGCGTTCACCCTGGGGGAGGCCGTCGAGATCCTGGCGAAGAAGGCGGCTCGGAAGGGGCCCCGGGGCCGGGGCCGGCGGCGCTCCGGCTGACCGGGACCTCCGGCGAAGGAGGACGACGCTGACCGAGTCGACGAGGGTACGCGAAGCCGTCACCGTGGTGGGTGGGGGCCTGGCCGGATGCGAGGCGGCGCTCCAACTCGCCCGCCTCGGACACCCGGTGCGCCTGGTGGAGATGCGGCCCGCGCGCGCCACCCCCGCCCACCAGACCGAGCACCTCGGCGAGTTGGTCTGCACCAACTCGTTCAAGAGCGAGGACCCGGCCAACGCCCACGGACAGCTCAAGCGGGAGATGCGCGCGCTGGGCTCGGTGCTGCTCGCCTCGGCCGACCTGGCCAGGGTGCCGGCGGGCTCGGCCCTGGCCGTGGACCGGACGCTGTTCGCCCGCGCCATGACCGCCGCGGTGGATGGCTGTCCCGGGATCACGCTGGTCCGGGAGGAGGCGCGGGAGCTGCCTCCGGGTCCAACGATCATCGCCACGGGACCCCTGACGTCGGAGGCCCTTTCCGGCGCCATCCGCACGGCGGTGGGTGAGGAGGGCCTCGCGTTCTTCGACGCCATCGCTCCGATCGTCCATCGCGACTCTCTGGACGAGAGTCTGATCTTCGAGGCCGGCCGCTTCGAGGAATCGGGGGACTACCTCAATTGTCCCATGGACCGCGAGCGGTACGAGACCTTCATCGCGGCCCTGCGCGGCGCGGACGTCCACGAGGGCCATGACTGGGATGCCGTGCCCTACTTCGAGGGGTGCCTTCCCATCGAGGTCATGGCGGCCCGGGGCGTGGACACGCTGCGCTTCGGACCCATGAAGCCGATCGGTCTCACGGATCCCCGGACCGGGCGGAGGCCGTGGGCCGTGGTCCAGCTCCGCCGGGAGGATCGGGCCGGCCAGATGTGGAATCTGGTGGGTTTCCAGACCCGCCTCAGGGTCGGGGACCAGCGCCGCGTGTTCACCACCATTCCGGGACTCGAGGAGGCCGAGTTCCTGCGTTGGGGCTCGATCCACCGAAACAGCTACCTGAACTTCCCGGCACACCTCACACCCTGGGGAGGGCCGGGTGCCCGGGACGATCTGCTCTTCGCCGGCCAGCTCACGGGGGTGGAGGGGTACACGGAATCGGCCGCGAGCGGCATCCTGGCGGGAATCAACCTCCACAGGATCCTGGCGGGCCAGGAGCCGGCGTTGCCGCCGCCCACCACGATGCTGGGTGGCCTGCTTCGCTACCTCAGTGAGGCCGATCCCGGCAACTTCCAGCCCATGAACTCCAACTGGGGGCTCGTGGACCCACTGCCTGGGCGCATACGAGACCGGAAGCGGAGGCGCGAGCACCTCGCCGAGCGGGCCCAGCGGGACTTCAGCGCATGGATGGAGGAGCATGGGCTGCATCCCGCTTCAGCGGCGGCGCCCCCGGCGTCGGAGGTGGCGTCGTGACCCGCGACCCGGCCCCGCCTGGACCGGGAGAAGACGTCCAGGTTCCCCACGTGGCCCGCTTCCTGGAGCACCTTCGCAAGGAGCGCCGTCTTTCGTCCAACACCGTCAAGGCATACGACCGGGACCTTCGGGACCTCTCGACCTTCCTGTCGGCCTACCTGGGGACGCCGTTGTGGAGCTGGCCGGACGTCGACCGCCTCGCCCTCAGGAGCTTCATGGGCTGGTGCAATCGGAAAGGCCTCGCCCATCGAACGGTAGCGCGCAAGCTGTCCGCGGTGCGCTCGCTCTTCCGTTTCCTGCACATGGAGGGCGTCGTGGAAGGGAACCCGACCCGGGCCGTGCGCGGGCCCCGGAGCGGGAGGCGGCTTCCGGCCCATCTCACCTACGGCGACATCCAATCCGTCTTCGACCTGGCTGAGGCCCGGGCGGCGGAGAACACCCTGGCGGGGACCCGCGACCTGGTCATCCTCGAGCTCCTGTATGGCAGCGGCCTTCGTCTCTCGGAGCTCCACGACCTGGACCCGCGCGACGTCGACCGGAGCCGGTTACAGGTCAAGGTGATGGGGAAGGGCAGAAAGGAGCGGATCGTCCCGATCACCGCGGCGGCGGCCCGGGCCGTCGGGCGCTACGAGCCCAGGCGCGACGAGGTTCTGGTGGAGGCGGGAGGGGGTGGCCACGCGGACGCGCTGCTTCTGAACCCCCGGGGTGGCCGCCTGTCCAGGCGGTCCATCCAGAAGGTCGTGGACCGCCTCATCGAGGGCGCCGGGGTTGGGAGCGAGGCCAGCGTCCACTCTCTCCGCCACACGTTCGCCACCCACCTGCTGGATCGCGGCGCGGACCTCATGGCCGTGAAGGAGCTTCTCGGCCATGTGTCGCTGTCCACGACGCAGATCTACACCCACACGTCCCGGGAGCGTCTCCGACGGGTGTACCGGGACGCCCATCCGCGGTCCTGATCCGGGGGCGTCCGGCCCGTCGCTTTTCCCCCGCTTCGCGGGTGAGCCGAACCATGCCGCTGGACGCGCGCCCGGGTGTACGGGGCCTCCGTATCAACGTTATTGTTCAGCGCTTGGCGCGGGCCGCCTCCGTGGACGCGTCACGCACACTCCACTCCATCGCAGCGAGGAGCCATGACGGAACCCGCGATCCGGGCGACCACGGTGGTCGCCGTCCGGCGCGACGGACATGTCGCCCTGGGCGCCGACGGACAGGTCACGATGGCCGATATCGTGGTCAAGTCCACGGCCCGGAAGGTCCGCGAGCTCCGCGACGGAACCATCCTCGCGGGCTTTGCCGGAGCGGTTGCCGACGCCTTCACCCTCTTCGAGAAGCTGGAGGAGAAGCTGGAGCGCTTTCCGGGCAACCTCACCCGGGCCGTCGTCGAGCTTGCCAAGGACTGGCGTACCGACCGGTATCTGAGGCGCCTCAACGCCCTTCTGGTCGTAGCGGACCTGGAGCACCTCTTCCTGATCAGCGGCGACGGGGACGTGATCCAGCCCGACGACGACATCGCGGCCATCGGGTCGGGCGGCTCCTACGCTCTGGCCGCGGCGCGCGCCCTTCAGACCAACACCGACCTGAACGCGGCCGCGATCGTGCGCGAAGCCCTGCGCATCGCCGGTGAGATCTGCATCTACACCAACCAGGAGATCACCCTGCTGGAGCTGTCGGGTAACGACGTCGCGAAGCCGCCGGAGGGATCCACGCCATGAGCGGAATCGAGCGCGTCACGGCGCCGCCCGCGGATCCGCCGCCTCCGAGCGATCCGCCGGACGAGCCCTGGCTGGAGGAGCTTACGCCCCGCGAGATCGTGGCCGAGCTGGACAAGTACATCATCGGACAGGACAACGCCAAGAAGGCGGTGGCCATCGCCCTGCGCAACCGGTGGCGCCGTCAGCGCGTCGAGGACGAGCTGCGTGACGAGATTCTGCCGGGCAACCTGATCCTCATCGGCCCCACGGGCGTGGGGAAGACGGAGATCGCCCGGCGCCTGGCCCGCCTGGCGGGCGCTCCGTTCATCAAGATCGAGGCCTCGAAGTTCACCGAAGTGGGCTATGTCGGCCGGGACGTCGACGCGATGATCCGCGACCTCGTGGACGTGTCGATCAACATGGTGCGGGCCGAACGCGAGGACGACGTGGCGGACATCGCCGACCAGCGCACCGAGGAGCGCGTGCTGGACCTGCTGCTGCCCCCCACCGAGGGGCCTGAGGGGACACACGGGCTCCGGTCGCCGACCATGCCCGGCCCCACCGCGCCGACGCCCTCCGCGTCCGAAGTCGCCGAGTCGCCCCCGTCGGGGCCCAAGATCTTCGTCGCCGGACCCGAGGGCGTAAAGAGTCGCGCGGATGGCGAGGACCAGGAGACCCTTCAGGGCCGCCGCGAACGGACCCGCGAGAAGCTGCGCAAGCTCCTCAAGGACGGGAAGCTCGAGGAGCGCGAGGTGGAGGTGGAGGTACAGCAGTCGCCGAGCATCGACGGAATGATGGTCCCCATGGGGGGCAGCGAGGGGATGGACTACAACTTCACCGAGATGCTCCAGGACATGCTGCCCAAGAAGACCAAGAGGCGGCAGGTCACCGTGGCCGAGGCGCGGCGCATCCTCTTCCAGGACGAGCTGGACCGCCTGGTGGACATGGACGAGGTCATCCAGGAGGCCCTGGACCGGGCGGAGGACATGGGCATCGTCTTCCTGGACGAGATCGACAAGATCGCGGGGGAGCGGGGGGGCGTGGGCCCCGACGTGTCACGAGAGGGCGTCCAGCGGGATCTCCTGCCCATCGTGGAGGGCTCGACGGTCCAGACGAAGTACGGGCTGGTTCGAACCGATCACATCCTCTTCATCGCGGCGGGCGCTTTCCACGTGTCCAAGCCCAGCGACCTCATTCCCGAGCTCCAGGGGCGCTTTCCCATTCGGGTCGAGCTGACCAGCCTCGGGGAGGCGGACTTCGTGCGTATCCTTCTGGAGCCCAAGAACGCGCTCCTGGTCCAGTACGCGGCGCTGGTGGAGACCGAAGGCGCCGCCATCACCTTCGACGCCGCCGGGGTCGCGGAGATCGCCCGCATCGCGAGCGAGCTCAACAGCCGCATGGAGAACATCGGTGCCCGCCGGCTGCAGACGGTGATGACGACTCTCCTGGAAGACATCCTCTTCGGCCTGCCCGAGGCTCTTGGCGATCCCATCGTCGTCGACGAGGCGTTCGTCCGGGAGCACCTGGACGCCATCGTGAGGGACGAGGATCTACGGCGCTATATCCTGTGATGGTCTGTTGCGGTGGAACCCCGAACTGAAAGGACTCTGCACGTGCATGACGCGGAGAGGGACTTCCTGGAGATGCCGGACCTGTCCCCGGACGAGCTCGGGGCCGTGCTCGCCAGAGCCGACCGGCTGAAGTCGGGTCGGGAAGCGGGCCGTCCCCTGGAAGGCAAGACGCTGGCCATGATCTTCCGGAAGAGCTCCACCCGAACACGGGTCTCGTTCGAGGTGGGCACGTTCCAGCTCGGAGGCCACGCGCTCTTCATCTCCGACCGGGACAGCCAGATGGGCCGGGGAGAGAGTGTGCACGACACGGCTCGGGTCCTGTCCGGGTACGTGGACGGCATCATGATCCGCACCTTCGCCCATGACGAGGTCGTCGAGCTGGCGCGGCACGCCACGGTGCCCGTGATCAATGGGCTCACGGATCTGCTTCACCCGTGCCAGGTTCTGGCCGACCTCCAGACGGCCCAGGAGGAGTTCGGCAGCGAGCTGGGAGGCCTGCGCGTGGCCTGGATCGGCGACGGCAACAACATGGCCAACTCGTGGCTCAACGCCGCCCACGTGCTCGGGTTCGAACTCCGCCTGGCGTGCCCGGAGGGGTACGATCCCGACGCCGGCATCCTGCAGCGGGCGTCGGCGTCGACCCGCGTGCTGCTCACCCGCGATCCGGCCGAGGCCGCCGAGGGCGCCCACGTGGTGACGACGGACGTCTGGGCCTCCATGGGGCAGGAGGCGGAGGCGGCTGCCCGGGCCGAGGCGTTCCGGGGGTACTGCGTGGACGGGCCCCTCATGGACCGGGCGCGCGACGAGGCGATCTTCCTCCACTGCCTTCCGGCCCACCGGGGGGAGGAGGTGACCGCCGAGGTCATCGACGGTCCCCGCTCCCGGGTGTTCCAGGAGGCGGAGAACCGGCTCCACGCCCAGAAGGCCCTCATGTGGGAGCTGATGGCGTGACGCGCCCTGACACGCGACAGGGCAGTGATTCAACTCTCAACCACTGAGACGATGGATACAGAACTCAAGCGGACACCGCTCCACGCCGAGCACGTCGAGCTCGGTGGAAAGCTCGTACCGTTCGCCGGCTACGAGATGCCCGTCCAGTACCCAGCGGGGATCACCGCGGAGCACCGGACCGTGCGCACCACATGCGGCCTCTTCGATGTCTCCCACATGGGAGAGTTCGAGGTGCGTGGCCCGCAGGCTCTCGACCTCGTGCAGCGCGTCACGGTCAACGACGCCTCGCGCATGGAGGTCGGACAAGCCCAATACTCGGCCATGTGTACCGAGACCGGTGGGGTTGTGGACGACCTCATCGTGTACCGGTTCCCGGACCACTGGATGCTCGTCGTCAACGCCGCCAACCTGGACAAGGACTGGGCTTGGGTCAGCGGGCACGCCGGCGGTCTCGACGTGGAGCTGGACAACCGCTCGGATGCCACGGGCCTCCTGGCGGTCCAGGGGCCCACGGCCCGGGACCTGGTGAGCACCCTGACGCGGGAGGATCTGGACGGGATCGCCTACTACCACTTCGGCACCGGGCAGGTCGCCGGGGTGGACGCGATCATCAGCGCGACCGGCTACACCGGCGAAGACGGCTTCGAGCTCTACGTGGACGCCGCCGACACCGTCAAGCTCTGGCGCGCCCTCATGGACGCGGGCCAGGCCCACGGGATCGGACCGGCGGGCCTCGGGTGCCGGGACTCCCTTCGTCTGGAGATGGGCTACGCCCTGTACGGAAACGACCTGGACGACGAGCACACGCCCCTGGAGGCGGGCCTGGGTTGGATCACCAAGCTGGACAAGGGCGACTTCGTGGGCCGGGACGCGCTGGCGCGCCAGAAGGACGCCGGGACAGAGCGCCGTCTGGTGGGGCTGCGTCTCGCCGAGCGGGGCTTCCCGCGCCCCGGGTACCCCATCCTCGCGGGCGACGAGCGGGTCGGCCACGTCACCAGCGGAACCCTGAGCGCGAGCCTCGGAGCGGGCATCGCCCTCGGGTACGTGGCTCAGGAATTCGCCGCGCTGGGGACAGAGCTCGCCGTCGAGATCCGGGGTGCCGCGGTGCCGGGTCGGGTGACCCGGCCCCCCTTCTATACGGAAGGGTCCATCCGGCGGTGACGGCCTCTCCGGGACCCCTTCGGATCGCGACTCTCACCGTCAGCGATGCCTGCGCCGGCGGGCACCGTGAGGACCGGAGCGGACAGGTCCTGGTGGAGTGGTGCAGGGAGGCCGGCCACGAGGTTGCCGAGCGCGCGGTGGTGCCCGACGACGTGGGACCCGTGACGTCACGCCTGGTGGAATGGGCGGATTCGGGCCACGTCGACGTGATCCTCACCACCGGGGGCACGGGGTTCGGCCCTCGTGACGTGACTCCCGAGGCCACGCGCCCGGTGCTGGAACGGGAGGCGCCGGGCATCGCCGAGGAGCTGCGCCGCCGGGGTGCCGAGAGCACGCCTTATTCGGTGCTGTCCCGCGGGATCGCGGGCATCCGTGCCAGGACGCTCATCGTGAACCTCCCCGGCAGTCCCGCGGCGGTCCGCGAGTCCGTACGGGTCCTGTCACCGCTCCTGGTCCACGCGTGCCGGCTCCTGCGAGGGGAGGCCGTGGAGCACGGGGCCCCGTCGCCGGGAGGGGAGGGTTGAAGGACACCGTCCTGGTTTCCACCCACGACCTCCCGCGCGCGGGGCGGCTCCGGAAGGCGTTCGAGGCCGAGGGATACGCCGTGGACCTGGTGACGCCCGACGAGGACCTGGCCGGGGTCGGCGAGGCCGTCCTCCTGATCCTGTCCGCCGATGCCGGCACCGAAGCGTCCGCTTCCCTGGTCCGTCAAGCGCGCGACTCCCTCGGCGTTCCCGTGCTTGGATACGGCCCCGAGGAGGGCCCCTCCCTCTCCGTGGACAAGGCGATTCATCCCCTGGACGAGATCTTCGCATCCTCGATCAGTCCCGAGGACGCGGCGCTGTTGGGCCACAGGGCCGTCCAGCAACGGCGACTCCAGCACGCCACGGGCATCACCGGTGAGACGTATGCCATGCGTGAGGTCCTGGAGCGGGTGATCCAGATCGCGCCCGTTGGCTCCACCGTGCTCGTCACCGGGGAATCGGGGACGGGCAAGGAGCTCGTGGCCCGGGGGATCCACGCCCTATCGCCCCGGCGCCACAAGCCGTTCATCGCGGTGAACGTGGCGGCCCTCGCCGATACGCTCCTGGAGAGCGAGCTGTTCGGCCATGAAAAGGGGGCGTTCACGGGCGCCATCGACTCCCGCAAGGGCATGTTCGAGCTGGCTCACGGCGGGACCATCTTCCTGGACGAGATCGGGGAGATGCCCGTTACCACCCAGACCAAGCTGCTCAGGGTGCTGGAGCAGCGGGAGTTCCACCGGGTGGGTGGCGAGAAGTCCATCCGGGTAGACGTGCGCATCATCGCCGCGACGAACCAGGACCTTCGCCAGCTGGTCGACCTGCGCGAGTTCCGGCGAGACCTGTACTTCCGTCTGAACGTCCTCCGCATCGAGCTCCCGCCCCTCCGGGAACGGAGGGACGACATCCCCCTCCTCGTCGACACCTTCATCGAGGAGATGGAGGGCCGCCATGACCGGACGTTCCCGGGCCTGTCCGGGGAGGCCAGAGCAATCCTCCAGCGCCACTCATGGCCGGGCAACGTGCGCGAACTCAAGAACCTCGTCGAGAGCATGGTGGTGCTGGCGCCCGGCCGCGAGATCGGTCCATCGGACATCCCCCCGGAGGTGCGTTTGGGCCGGACCGGCACGGCCCTGGTGCCCATCGAGCCCCCCCTGCATCCCGCCAGGGCGGAGGACGCGCCGGGCCTGCGTCCCCAACTGGAGTTCATCTTCCGTACGTTGGTGGACCTGCGCATGGATGTGGACGACCTGCGCAAGGAGTTCGAACGATACCAGCGCGGAGAGGATGACGCGCGACCGGGCCGGGAAGTGCCCATGGGGGTCCTGGGGCGCCATCCCGTTGATCCCGTCTCGGAGGTGAGGGACCTCACGCGTGCGCCGGACGCGGGCGATCCGGACGCGGGCGAGGACGAGGCGGCGGCCACTCAGGAGGTCGAATCTCAGCCCGACGAGCGCGTCGTGATCTACCGGCCGGGCATGACCATGGAAGACATCGAGCGGAGTGCCATCGCCACCGCGCTCGAGGCAGTGCGGGGGAACCGCCGGAAAGCGGCCGACACGCTGGGGATCGGAGAGCGCACGCTCTATCGCAAGCTGAAGAAATACGAGCTGGACGGTTAGGGCCCGTCAAGGAATGACTGTTGCGTTCGACACCGTTATTCCTTGACGGGCCCTTAGCCGATCACTCCGGGATCAGCGCCGGCCGCCCTACCGGCCCCCACCGGCCCTGGCCCTGGCTCGGGTTCGTTCGGTGGCGAGCCGCAGCAGGACGGATGTCCAATCGGCGCTTCGCTGGCCCCGGTACTCCAGGACCACCTCCAGGTCCAGGTCCAGCTCGGGCCCGAAGGCGTAGACGGCCATTTCGGTCTGCCGCTGGGTCAATCTCTGGTTCCCCCACCCCCCCGTCAGCGGCAGGATGGCCAGCGGACGCAACCGGCGGCCCCGGTTGTCGAGGGTGACATCCTCCGGGTGGAAGACGCTCCCCTGTTCATCGCTGAAGAACGACGCCAGGACCAGGACCGGCTCCACACCCGTCCGTTCCCGGGCGGCGGCTCTATGGCTGTCCGCCAGGCCCGACAGGCGCCGGTGCGTGTCCGGGGCGGCGAGGCGGAGGACCCACTCCTCCAGGGGCGTCACCTTGAGCTGGACGCCTTCCGCCCGGAGGGTCATCGTGATGTCGTCCTGGCGCAGCGTGCCGAAGCCGGCGGGCACGAGGAGGTCCTCGTCGGGCGCCCCGTCGGGGGCCCCCGGGACGGCGCCCGAGGCGCATCCCGCGGCGGCGAGAAAGGCCGGCAGGAGCGGGAGGCGGAGCCGCCTCACGGCGACGCCTCCTCTCCCTCGCCCAGGGCGAGGTCCAAGGCATCGAGCAGCTCCTCGCGACCCTCTCCGGTCTTCGACGAAAAGGGCACGACCTGTTCCAGGTCCACGGCCAGCTCCTCCACGACGGCCTCGATCACCGCGCCGCGCTTCTGACGTCCCAACTTGTCCACCTTCG
>DASWKP010000146.1:0-6985 GCA_036396575.1 Longimicrobiales bacterium
CGAGGGAGGCGTGGACGGCTTCATCCTGGAGACGTTCAGCGACGTCCAGGAGCTGCGCGCGGCGTACGGCGCGGTGCGTTCCGTGTCAGAGCTACCCGTGCTGGCCCTGGTTACCGTGGGGGGCGACGGCCTGACCTCCTACGGCACGGGCCCGGCCCAACTCGCCGCCGAGCTGGACGCCCTCGGGGCCGACGTGGTGGGCCTGAACTGCTCCGTGGGCCCGGCCATCATCCTGGACGCCCTGGAGGAGATGGCGCCCCACACCACCCGTCCCCTGGCGGCCCTCCCCAACGCCGGGCTGCCCCGTACCGTGCGGGACCGCAAGATCTACATGGCCAGCCCCGAGTACATGGCCCAATACGCCCGCCGGCTCATCGACGTGGGGGTGCGCTTCGTGGGTGGTTGCTGCGGGACCACCCCCGACCATATCCGGGCCATGTCCGACACGGTCCGGAGCGTCCAGCCCCGCTACGGCCCCGGCCAGGTGCGTGTAGGCGCGCTGGCCACGCCCACCCGGGGCCAGGACGTGGTCCCCCTGCCCAAGCGCTCGGTGTTCGGGGCGGCTCTGGCGCGGGGCGACTTCCTGACCACCGTGGAGCTGCTCCCCCCCCACGGCTGGGACGCCGCCGACATGATCTACGAAGCACGCATGGCCCGGGAGGCCGGCGTGCACGCGGTGACCCTGGTGGACAGCCCTCGCGGCCCCAGCCGCATGAGCTCCATCGCCTCGGGCCTGCTGCTGCAGCAGCAGGCGGGAATGGAAGCGGTGGTGCACTACACGTGCCGGGACCGGAACATGATGGGGTTGATGTCGGATCTCCTGGGCGCCGCGGCCGCCGGGATTCGCAACGTCCTGCTGGTGAGCGGGGATCCTCCGGTCCAGGGGCCCTTCCAGGACTCCACCGCGGTCTTCGACATCGACTCCATCGGGCTCACCAACCTGGTCCACGGTCTCAATCGCGGTCTGGACCCGGGGGGCAACTCCATCGGGGCCCCGACCCGCTTCGTCGTGGGGGTAGCCGCCAACCACAGCGCCGTGGACATGGAGCGGGAGGTCGACCGCTTCATGTGGAAGGTGGACGCCGGGGCGGACTTCGCCGTCACCCAGCCGGTCTTCGACCCAGAGGCCCTGGCGCGCTTCCTGGAACGGGTGAGCCCCTGGCCCGTGCCGGTGCTGGCCGGCCTGTGGCCTCTCCGCTCCCTGCGCAATGCCGAATTCGTGGCCAACGAGATCCCCGGCGTGGTCGTTCCGGACGCCGTGCTGGAGCGAATGGCGAACGCCCAGGCGAGGGGCGACGAAGCGGCGGCCGAGGAGGGCATCCTGATCGCCCGGGAGATCCTGGAAGCCGTGCGGCCCCTGGTCCGGGGCGTGCACGTCACCGCCCCGGGGACGGACGTGGCGTCGGCGCTCCGGGTCCTGGCCGACGAGGCGCAGTGACAGGCTCCCTCCTGGCGGCCCTGAAGGGGGAGGCGCCCCAGGTCACCGTCGAGCTGCGCCCGCCGCGGGCCGGACTGTCGTCGACCGAGTCCATGGACGTGTGGATCGACATGTACCACGCCGTGCGCCGACTCGTGGGCGCTCACCGCTACGTCTTCCTCACGGACAACGCGGTGGGCGCCCACGAGGAGGAGAACCTGGCGCACCTGGGCGCCAACCTCTCGGAGGAGACGGACCCGGCCCGCCTCGTGCCATTCCTGACCTGTAAGCACACGCTGGAGCACTGCCTGGTCTACGCCGAGCGCGCCTGGGCCCAGGGCTTCCGGGCCCTCACCGTCCTGGGCGGCGACCGGTCCGTGGGCGCCCCCCGGTGCGTGCCCCACGCCGAGGAGCTTCGCTCCCTCATCCGGAAGCGCGTACCCGACCTCACGCTGGGAGGCTGGGCCAACCCCCACCGGGACGCCGCCTGGCAAGCGGACTTCCTGGAGCCGGAGCGCTTCCGCGGGGAGTTCTTTCTGAGCCAGGTCGTGTCCCACCACAGCGCCGACCGGGTCGAGGCCCTCCTCGCGGAGCTGCGCGGGCGGGACAACGACGTGCCCGGCGTGTTCGGTGTGTTCTTCTACAGAAGCGCCAACCCCGGCACGCTGAAACGCCTGTCGGAGTTCTTTCCCGTGCCCGGAGAGGCGCTCACCCGGGAATTCGAGGCCGGAGCCTCCGCCGAGGAGGTGTGCGCCCGGAGCGTCCGGGCGCTCCGCGACGCCGGAGCCCGCCACGTCTACGTGAGCAATCTCGGGGTGCGGGGGGCGGCCGCTACTCTGGACGCCATCCTCGAGCGCGTCTACTAGTCTGGGAGCCGGGCTCCTGGCGGATGGTTGGAGGGCGATTGGCGGGCGGCGCCGAACGACCGTTCAGGAGGCCCTCGATCCGGCGAGAGCCTCCACGTCATCGGGGTGCGAGGGCACGCCGGACCCGAGGATGCGCCCGCCCGACCCGGTGACCAGGACGTCATCCTCGATGCGCACCGCCACTCCCGCGAAGCGGGCAGCGGGGCCCTCCAGGTCGGTCGGGAAGTAGAGCCCCGGCTCCACGGTGAGGACCATTCCGGGCGCCAGCGGCACGGGCTGGTCTCCTTGGGCGTAGTCTCCAACGTCGTGAACGTCGAGGCCCAGCCAGTGCGATGTGTGGTGGGGAAAGAACGCCTTGTGTGCCTCCTCGGAGACGAGGCTCTCCACGCTGCCATCGAGGGCGCCCAGAGCGACGAGGCCCTCGGCCAGCACCGCCACCGCCGCGTCGTGCACGGCGGCGAGGTCGGATCCAGGTGCCACCCTTGCCACGGCGGCCTCGCGGGCGGCCTCCACCACCTCGTACACGGCGCGCTGCTCCGGGGAGAAGCGGCCGCCGGCCGGGAACGTCCTCGTCACGTCGGCCGTGTAGAGCCCCAGGGCGGCTCCGGCGTCAACCAGCACCAGCTCCCCCGGCGCGATGGTGCGCGCGTTGTCCGTGTAGTGGAGGAAGCAGCCGTTGCTCCCCGCCGCCACGATGGTGTCGAAGCCGGGTCCGTCGGCGCCGAGCCGCCGGAACGTGCCGTCCACCAGGGCCTCGATCTCCCATTCGCCCATGCCGGGCCGTACGCGCGCCATGGCCTCGCGGTGGGCCTCCGCCGTTATGTCCGCGGCCCGCTGGAGCCGGCGGATCTCCTCCTGATCCTTGATCCTGCGCAGGGGGTCCAGCACCTCACCCGGATCCAGCACTCCCCGCGGCCCAACGCCCCGCCGTTGGCCCCGCGCCCTGGCTTGTTCCAGCGCCTGGCGGACCAGGCGTTCCACCCTCGGGCTTCCCCCCAGGCGGAAGTGGACGCGCCGGGCCCCCCACAGCAGCTCCGGCAGGCGCTCCTCCATCTCCTTCGCGGAGTGCGTGACGTCGGCACCGTAGAGCTCGCCGGCCTCCTCCGGGCCCGGCCGGGGTCCCACCCACATCTCCTCCGCGGGGTCCCGGGAGCGTACGAACAGCACGAAGCGCGGCCCGTCGTCTTCCTGGCCCCGCAGCACCGCCACCGCGTCGGGCTCGGCGACCCCCGTCACGTAGAACAGCTCGCTATCGGGACGGTAGCGGTACTCGGTGTCCCTGGAGCTGATGCGCACGGGCGCGGCGGGCAGGACCATGGCGCAGCCGTCCAGGCCCGCGAGGATCGCGTCGCGGCGCCGCCGGAACGTTTCGGGCGAGAAGTCCTCCATGGGTCGGCTCATGGCCCGGAAGGTACAGGCCCGCCCCCCTTTCTCAACACCCGGCCACAGCGCATCCTTTCGGGTCGCATGGGAGGGGACCCGAATCGCGGAGGAGAGTGGGAGTGAGCACGCACAGGATGGGGAAGCGGGGGCCAGGCGGGGTTGGCTTGGCCGTGACGTGTCTGATGAGCCTGGCGGCCGGCGCCGTCTCACCCGCGGCGGGCGTTGCGCAGGAGCCACCCGATACGGGACGCGTCGTGCCCGTGACGCCTCTGGAGGTCACCGTCCTGCGGGGTCCCGTCGTGGAAGGACGGGCACCCTACGCGGTGTCCGTCCTGGGTGCCGCCCAGATGCGCGAAGGCAAGAGCGGGGTGTTCCTGGAGGAGGCCCTGGCCGGCCTTCCCGGCGTCCAGGTCCAGAATCGGTACAACTTCGCCGGTGCCGAGCGCATCACCGTGCGGGGCTTCGGCGCGCGGGCCCAATTCGGCATCCGGGGCGTCAGGATCCTGGTGGATGGGATCCCGGCGACCATGCCCGACGGGCAGTCGAGCCTGGACCACCTGGACCTGTCGACGCTGGGCCGTGCCGAGATCCTCCGCGGCCCCGGCTCGGCGCTCTACGGCAACGCGGCGGGAGGGGTGCTGACCTTCCACAGCCAGCCACCGTCCGAGCGCCCTCATCATCAGGTCCGCGTGGTGGGCGGCGGGGACGGCCTCCTGAACCTGTCCGCGTCCTCGTCCATGACCGTGGAGAGCACTGGCGTGCTCCTCGGGGTCTCTCACCTCGACTTCGACGGATTCCGCGACGACCCGACCCGCGACGGTCACGTGTACGGCGTCACCCGTCGCCAGGTGCTCAACGGCCAGCTAACCCGGCCCCTGGGGCCGGGAACGCTCACCGTCACGGCCAACGCGCTCAGCCTGGATGCCGAGAGCGCGGGCTCGCTGAACGCCGCCGCCCTCGCCGCCGGTTCCAGATCGGCGTGGGCTTCCAACGTGACGCAGCGCACCCGGGATGAGATCGTCCAGCTCCAGGGGGGAGCCGCGTGGCGGGGCGTCCTGGGCGGGGCCATGGGCGAGGTCGCCGTCTGGGGTATCCGGCGCTCTCTGCTCGGCTACATCCCCCCCACGATCATCGACCTGGACCGCGCCGCCGGGGGACTGCGCGTACTCCTGAACGGGAGCGCCCGACAGGGCCGCCTCCAGTGGGGAGCGGGCGCGGAGGTCGAGTTCCAACGGGACGACCGGCTCAACTACGCGAACGATGAGGGCGAGGCTGACGCCCTGACCCTCGACCAACTGGAAACAGTGCGGTCCACGGGGGCGTTTCTCCACGGAGGGCTGGACCTGGGGTCGCGTGTCCGGGCCGGAGCGACCGCGCGCTACGACCGCTTCCGCTTCGAGGCGGAGGACCGCTTTACGGGACCGACCGATCCCGACGACTCGGGCGTCCGCACCATGGACCGGGTGAGCCCGACCCTGGGGGTTACGGTGGACGTGGGCAGCGAGGCCGTGGCCTGGGCCAACGTGTCCAGCTCCCTGGAGACGCCCGCGACCACGGAGTTGGTGAACCGCCCGGACGGAGCCGGAGGATTCAACCCGGAGCTGGAGCCCCAGACCACCACCGGATTCGAGCTCGGGATCCGGGGCCGCGGCGGCGACCGGTTCTCGTGGGAGCTGGCGCTGTTTCGCGCGGAGCTCAGGGACGCCCTGGTCGCCTTCGAGGTCGAGGGGCAAGCGGGTCGCGTCTTCTTCCGCAACGCCGGCGAGGTCCGCCACGAGGGCGCGGAAGCGCTCCTCCGTGCCGTCCTGGGACGCGGCCTGGCGGCGCAGCTCACGGTCAGCCGACTGGACGCCCGCTTCCAGGACTTTCTGGAGGGCGGAAGCGACTTCTCGGGCAACCGGGTCCCGGGTGTGGCGCCCCACCGCGTGGAGGCGCTCGTGAGCCACGAGGGACACCGCTGGTACTGGGCCCTGGAGGGAACGTGGACGGACCGGGTCCCCGCGAACGACGGCAACACGGAGAGATCCGAGGCCTACGCGCTCCTTGACGTCCGGGCCGGCCTGCGGCGCGTGGGGCTCGCTTCCTTGGATCTCGCCCCGTTCGGCGGCGTGAACAACGTCCTGGACGAGACCTACGCGGCGTCGCTGGTGGTGAACGCCTTCGGAGGGCGCTTCTACGAGCCCGGACCGGCTCGGAGCGTGTACCTGGGGATGTCGGTGACCTGGCGGCGGTGAGCCGGCGGCCACCGTTCGCGGGCCCTTACCGGCTCCCGGCAGGCACGCAATAGGCCTCATCCACCCGGAGCGCCAGAGCGTTCACGACGGGCCGCTCCCCCGCCGGGTCCGAGGGACGGCTAACCGCTCGCCCCCCGACCACCAGGACCGAGGACCCACCGCCGTCCAGATTGATCGCCTCTCGCGCGCCCAGGGTCCCGAAGAGCCGGGCCAGTTCGGGGAGGGTCATCCCCGCCGAGTAGCCTCCCTGACGGCCGTCGACGACGACCAACCAGAGTCGCCGCGACGTCGGGTCGAAGCCCAACGCCGTTCTGGGGTGGCGGGTCGCCGCGAAGCCCGGGTTGTCGCTCACCAGCAGGTCGCCCACCGGGGCGCCGTCGTCCAGGAGCTCCGGATACCCCCCGACGACCCGAGCGTCGTCTCCGACTCGGCCCCACCCGACCAGCAGGGTGTCTCCCCGGACGTCGGCCGTGCCGATCCAGGGCCCGCTGGCGGGACTCCATGCCACGACCGGGCGGCTCCGCAGCGAGCGAGCGCCGGCGGCCGTCACCTCCGGCCCGAGAGGAGCGCCTTCGGGCGTGAAGAAGTCGCCGTTCACC
The DNA here is from genome assembly GCA_036396575.1 of Longimicrobiales bacterium. Classification (GTDB taxonomy): domain Bacteria; phylum Gemmatimonadota; class Gemmatimonadetes; order Longimicrobiales; family Gaopeijiaceae; genus DASWKP01. The sequence continues at coordinate 6,500 of DASWKP010000146.1, forward strand.
GCCACCGGAAGAGAATCGTCCCGCCCCGCCATGGCCACGAGGCGGGTCACCGTTGCGTGCGCTCCCCCCGTGCCTCCGTCCCCCGGGGCCCGCACGACCTGGAGGCCCAGGTGACACTGGCTCAGGTCGGCTTCGACCAGGTGGAGCGCCCACGGGCCCACCGGTGACCACAGGTACCGGTACCAGACGCCCGGGCTCACCCGCACCGCGCGCGACGTGTCGGGCCGGACGAAGTCCAGGAAGTCCGCCGGGAGGGTCTGCGACACCGACGGGGTACGATCGGGCACCCAGCACCCCCCGACAAACGCGACCGACAACACCACCATGCCCGCGACGAACAGGAGCCGGAAGCGTTGCGGAAGGCGGAAGGGACGGACGGGCATGGGTCCGAGTCCAGGGGGAGACGAAAGGCGCGGAGCCGATCCGGGAATTCGTTAACTTGGGGCGGGAGGGCGTCGCGCGGAATGGCCCGCCCCGAAGCACCCA
>DASWKP010000147.1:0-6006 GCA_036396575.1 Longimicrobiales bacterium
TCTTTCCCTACCGGCTGGAGGTGGTGGACGCGCGGGACGAACGCCTCGTCCTGGAGGACCCGTACCGCTTCGGGCCCGCCGTGGACGAGGAGCGCGTGATGGCGTTCCTGCACGGTGATGAGCTCCGCGTCCACGAGGTTCTCGGCGCGCGCGTTCGGGTACACGAGGGCGCCGAGGGTGCCCTCTTCGCCGTGTGGGCCCCGCACGCCCGCGCCGTCAACCTCATGGGCGACATGAACGGTTGGGACGGCCGCTGCCATCCCATGCGCTCCCGGGGTGCCACCGGCGTGTGGGAGCTGTTCGTGCCGGGCATCAGGATGGGCTGCCTCTACAAGTACGAGATCGTAACCGCGGCCGGGGAGCGCCTGGTAAAGGCGGACCCGTGCGGGCGCGCCGTGGAGCTGAGGCCCGCCACCGCGTCGGCAGTGTGGGATCCCGGCGGATACGCCTGGGAGGACGCGTCCTGGATGGAGGCGCGGCGGAGCTACCGCGCCGACGACCGGCCGATGTCGGTCTACGAGGCGCACTTGGGATCGTGGAGGCGCCCGGCGGCGGGGTCCTCGGAACAGTGGCTCTCGTACAGGGAGCTGGCCGACGAGCTGCTTCCGTACGTGGCCGACCTGGGCTTCACCCACCTCGAGATCCTCCCGGTCCTGGAGCACCCCCTGGACCAGAGCTGGGGGTATCAGCCTCTGGGCTTCTTCGCTCCCACGTCCCGTTACGGCACGCCCGACGACTTCCGCCACTTCGTGGACCGCGCGCACCGGCTGGGCCTCGGCGTCCTCCTGGACTGGGTTCCGGGCCACTTTCCCCGGGACGCCCATGGCCTGGCCCTTTTCGATGGCACGGAGCTGTACGAGCACCCCGACCCGCGCCAGGCCCTGCATCCCGACTGGGGGACCCTCACGTTCGACTTCGGCAAGCCGGCGGTGCGGTCCTTCCTCATCTCGAGCGCGATCCACTGGCTGGAAGACTACCACCTGGACGGCGTGCGCGTGGACGCGGTGGCCTCCATGCTCTACCTCGACTACTCGCGGGAGGAAGGGGAGTGGGTGCCCAACCGCCACGGGGGGAGGGAGAACCTGGAGGCGGTGGACTTCCTCAAGCGCCTCAACGACGCCATCCACCGGGAGTGCCCGGGCGCCATCTTGGTGGCCGAGGAGTCCACCTCCTGGCCCCGGGTGTCCCATGGGACCGACCGGGACGGCCTGGGCTTCGACCAGAAGTGGAACATGGGGTGGATGAACGACACACTCGCCTTCATGGAGGCGCCGGCGCGGGACCGGTCGCGCCACTACCACCGGCTCACGTTCTCGATGGTCTATGCCTACAGCGAGCGCTTTGTCCTGCCGTTGTCCCACGACGAGGTGGTGCATGGCAAGCGCTCCCTTGTGGCCAAGATGCCGGGTGACCCTCTGGAGCAACTGGCGCACCTGCGCACGCTTCTGGCGTTCCAGTGGGCCCACCCGGGCAAGAAGCTCCTCTTCATGGGGGGTGAGCTGGCGCAGTGGCGGGAGTGGAGCGTGGACGGCGAGCTGGACTGGGCGCTGCTGGAGCACGAGCTCCACCGGGGGATGCGCTCCCTGGTCCGGGAGTTGAACCGCCTTCACCGGGTCGAGCCGGCCCTCCACGTCCTGGACTTCCATGGGGATGGCTTCGAGTGGCTGGACTGCCATGACCAGCGGCGGGGCACCTTGTCGTTCCTGCGATGGACGAAGGACTGGCAGGACTTCGTGGTCGTGTTGGTGAACTTCTCCCCCGTGCGCCACGAGGGCTTCCGCCTGGCCGTACCGTTCCCGGGGCCATACGAGGTCATCCTGGACGCGGATGCCCGCGAGTTCGGCGGGAGCGGTGCCCTCCCGACGGCCACCCTGGAGACGCGTCCCGAGCGGCTGCACGGCCGGCACCAGGTGCTGGAGCTGTCCCTGGCCCCTCTTACGGCGCTTTACATCAAAAAGGTCAGCCCGTAGCCGCCCCGGCGTCGGCGCGTTCGTCGGAATTCGGCCCGGCGCGAAGGGGCGGGTCGTCACCCTCGGAGCTTCCCGCCAGGGCGTCGATGTAGTAGTTGCCGACATACTCCTTGACCATGCGCCGGGCGGTGAAGCGGGCGCCCGCCACGCGTAGCGCCTGCTTCATGCGCCGCACCCAGGCGAGGGGCACGCCCCGGTCGTCCAGCTCGTAGTAGGTCGGCACGACTTCCCGCTCCAGGAGCTGGAAGAGGGCCTCCTGATCGAGGGCGTCCATCTCTTCGGCGTGCCCCTCCGCCAGCGGCAGGGCCCAGCCGTTCTCGCCGTTGAAGCCTTCGGCCCACCAGCCGTCCAGGGTGCTGATCTGGGGCACGCAGTTCAGGGCGGCCTTCATTCCGCTCGTCCCGGAAGCCTCCATAGGCACCCGGGGAAGGTTGATCCACAGGTCCACGCCCTGGACCAGCCGATGGGCCACGTGGAGCTCGTAGTCCTCCACGAACGCGATGCGTCCCTCGAAGCGGGCCTCCCGCGTGGCCTGCCACACCCGCTGGAGCGTGCCCTTCGCCTCCTCGTCCGCTGGATGGGCCTTCCCTGAGAAGACGATCTGGACCGTTCGGCGGGGGTCCGTGAGGAGGCGGCGAAGGCGCTCTTCGTTCTGGAACAGGAGGTAGGCCCGCTTGTAGTTGGCGAATCGGCGGGCGAAGCCGATGGTCAGAGGCTCGGGGCTCAGGAAGGTCCCGGCGCCCACGAGGTGTGCCGCCTCCTTCCAGGCCGTCGTCCAACGGCTCCGGGCCTGCTCCCGGCAGAACGTGAGGAGCTCGGCCTTGAGCTCCTGGTGGATCGTCCAGACCCGGAGGTCGTCCAGCTCCAGGACCGCTTCCCACATCTCGGGATCGACCATGCGGTCCTGCCATCCCGCTCCCAGGTGGTCGTCCAGCAGGCCCATGTACTTGTGGGACATCCAGCTTCCGAGATGGACGCCGTTCGTCACCGACCCGATGGGGATGTGGGACGCCTCTCGCCCCGGCCACAGGGACGCCCACAGCTCCTGGGTCACGCGCCGGTGCCGCCGGGAGACGCCGTTGACCCGCTTGGACAGACGGATTGCGGTGGCCGTCATGTGGAAGCGATCGTGGTCCAGCGCGGGGTGGCTCCCCAGGGCGAGGAACGCCTGGTGATCCATGGGTTCGCCCCGGCAGTAGTCGCCGCACACGCCCTCGACGAGCTCCCTGGGGAACATGTCGTGACCGGCGGGGACGGGGGTGTGCGTCGTGAAGACGCTTCGGGAGCGGACCTGCCGCAGGGCCTCCGGTGGCTCCGTCCCAACCAGGATCAACTCCCGGAGCCGCTCGATCATCATGAACGCGGCGTGGCCCTCGTTGGCGTGCCACGCACCGGGCTCCAGCCCCAGCGCCCGAAGAACGCGGACGCCGGCGACGCCCAGAATCCACTCCTGCTTGAGGCGATACTCCTCGCCGCCGCCGTAGAGCTGGTAGGTGAGCTCCCGGTCCTCCGGGTGGTTCTCGGGGAGGTTGGTGTCCAGCAGGTAGAGCTTCACCCGCCCCACGTCCAGCCGCCATGCGCCCACGTGCACCGGCCGCCCGGAGGTCTCGAGCGTGGTGAGCCCGTGGGATCCTCCGGGCCCGGTAAGGCGCACCAGAGGCATGACCCGGGGGTCGAAGGGCTCGTCCGTGCCCTCCTGCCAGCCATCCAGGTTCAGCTTCTGGTCGAAGTAGCCCTTCGAGTAGAGGAGCCCCACGCCGATGAGAGGAACCCCCAGGTCCGACGCCGCCTTGCAGTGGTCACCCGCGAGTACGCCAAGGCCTCCCGAGTAGATGGGAATCGAGTTGTGGAGGCCGAACTCGGCGCAGAAATAGGCCACGACTCCGCCATGGTGATCCGGGTACTTCGTCCGGAACCACGTGTCCTCCTGAGCCATGTAGTGATGGAACCTCGACATGACCTCGTCGAAGGCCTGAAGGAACTCCCGATCCTGGGAGCAGTGCGCCAGGCGCCCGGGGTCGACCTGGCGGAGCATGGCCACGGGGTTGTGGCGCGTGGCGGACCAGAGCATGGGATCCACGTCGCGCAGCAGGAGCCGGGCGTGACGGCTCCACCTCCACCACAGGTTGAGGGCCAGCTCCTCGAGGCCCATGAGCCTCTCGGGCAGGTAGGGGATCTTCTCGGTTTCTTCGACCATGGGATGACACCGGGTCGTGGAATCGCCGTGGGGCGAGGACGGGTGAAATCTGGGTGCCGCCCGCCTCGGTGTGAAGCGGCGTCGCGCAACCGGGCGCGTTCTGGCATTCAAGAGCCCCCCGGTTGGTGCCACCGTCGTACATGCTCATGACCGTGATGTCGGCCGCCCTCAGGGGCGTGGACGGCTTCCTCGTCCGCGTGGAGGTGAACCTGGCCTCGGGGCTGCCCACCTTCTCCGTGGTCGGACTGCCCCAGGGGGAGGTGCGGGAGGGCAGGGAGCGGGTGACGGCCGCGCTCCAGAACGTGAACCTGACCCTGCCGGTGAAGAAGATCACCGTGAACCTGGCTCCGGCGGACGTGCGCAAGGAGGGGAGTGCCTTCGACCTTCCCATCGCCGTGGGCCTGGTCGCGGTGACGCGGGAGTGGTCCCCGGAGCGCGTGGCGGGCCTGGCCTTCATCGGAGAGCTGGGGCTGGACGGGAGGCTCCGTCCGGTAAGGGGAGCGCTGTCGATAGCCTCGGTCTGCCGTCGCGAGGGCGTGGAAACGCTGGTCGTGCCCGCCGGCAACGCCAGGGAGGCTGCGGCCGTCTCGGGCCTGCGGGTGCTCGGAGCAACGGGCCTGGAGGAGGTGCTGGACCACATCGAAGGTCGCCGCACGCTGGCTCCAGCGGCGGGTGGGGGTGACGCGGAAGCTCGGAGGAACGGAGGTGCGCCCGACCTCCGGGACGTCCGCGGTCAGGGACACGCCAAACGCGCGCTGTGCGTGGCCGCGGCGGGAGGGCACAACCTGCTCCTGGTCGGTCCTCCCGGGGCCGGAAAAACCATGCTGGCTCGGCGCATCCCGGGGATCCTGCCGCCCCTCACTCTGGAGGAGGCCCTGGAGGTGACCAAGGTCCACTCGGTGGCCGGACTCCTTGGGGCCGACCACGGTCTGGCCACCGCGCGGCCCTTCCGGGCGCCCCACCACACCGTGAGCGACGCGGGCCTGGTGGGAGGCGGGACGCCTCCCCGTCCCGGTGAGGTAAGCCTGGCGCACCACGGCGTCCTCTTCCTGGACGAGCTGCCCGAGTTCCGGCGAAACGCCCTGGAGGCGCTGCGCCAGCCCTCCGAGGAGGGAAGCGTCGCCCTGGCTCGGGCGCGCTGGTCCCTTCGCTATCCGGCCCGCTTCGTCCTGGTGGCCGCCATGAACCCGTGTCCGTGCGGTTACCACGGAGACCCCGCGGACCGTTGCACCTGCGACCCCACGCACGTGGCCCGATACCGCTCCCGGATCTCCGGCCCTCTCCTGGACCGCATGGACCTCCACGTGGAGGTCCCCCCCGTGCCCCACCAGGCCCTGGCGGGGCCTCCGGAGGGGCCGTCAACGGCGGAGGTACGGACCTCGGTGGTGGCCGCCCGGGACCTCCAGCTCCGGCGCTTCCGCTCGCGGACGGGCGTCTACTGCAACGCCCAGATGGGCGTGGGCGACCTGAGGCGTCTGGCCCGAGTGGAGCCGGACGTCATCTGCCTCCTGCAGACCGCGCTGGACCGGCTCGGGCTGTCGGCCCGCTCGTACCACCGCTGTCTGCGCGTCGCGCGCACGGTGGCCGATCTGGACGCCTCCGACACCGTGCGCGTCGTCCACGCGGCCGAGGCCATCCAGTACCGGAGCCTGGACCGGCGGATAGGCTAGTGTCCTGTAACAGAGGTTCGTTGGCATTCGAGCACCGCTGCATCCGCCGGATGCGTCGTTGCGCCTCCTTGAAATAGCGGTGCTATTCCTGCGTCGGCGCGCCTCGCCCCGGCGGCGCAGCGGCACTCTCGGTACTCAACGAACCTCTGTTACAGGACACTAGTGGCCG
>DASWKP010000148.1:0-6957 GCA_036396575.1 Longimicrobiales bacterium
CAGGTGGCGTCCAGGGAGGCCCTCACCCACGTGGTGCGCCAGCAGTCCCTCATCCAGACGTTCCTGGCGGCGACGCCGGACATCATCTTCTTCAAGGACCAGAACGGCGTCTACCGGGGGTGCAACGAGGCATTCGCCCAGCTCGTGGGCCGCCCCGTGGGAGAGATCGTCGGCAAGAGCGACTACGACCTGTCCTCCCAGGATCTGGCCGATCACTACGCGCACGGAGACCAGGAGGCGTTCGCTGCCGGCATACCCCTGACCATTCCGTCCTGGGAGACGCTCCCCTCCGGCGAGACGGTCTACCTGGAGACCATCAAGGCGCCCTTCTTCAACCCCGACGGCGAGCCGATGGGAATCGTGGGGATCGCCCGGGACGCGACGGAGCGGAAGCGCACGTCGGAAGGGCTGGAAGCCGTGGTGGAAGAGACGCTGCTCGCCAGCCGCCAGAAGAGCGCCTTCCTGGCCAGCCTGAGTCACGAGATCCGCACACCCCTGAACGGGGTGCTGGGCATGACCGACCTGCTTCTGGACACCCGGCTCAGCGAGGATCAGCGGAAGTCCGCCGGGCTTATCCGCTCTTCAGCGCGCGCGCTGCTGGCTACCCTCAATGACGTCCTGGACCTGTCGCACATCCAGGCCGGGACCCTCGGGCTCGAGACCGTGGACTTCGAGTTGGGCCGGGTCGTGGAGGGGGCGGCGGGGGCGCTGGGCGTGGAGGCCCTGAGCCGGGGCAACGACGTGCTGGTGGACGTGGCCGAGGACGTTCCCAGGTGGGTCTCGGGAGATCCCGTTCGGTTGCGGCAGGTCCTGACCAAGCTGGTGGAGAGCTCGATGCGGTTCACGGAGGCGGGCGCCATCGTCGTCCGAGTCCGGCGCGCGGGGGGCGGAGGCGGCAACCGACTGACCTTCTCGGTGACCGACACCGGACGCGGCATCCCTCCGGCTCAGCTCAAAGCCATCCGGCAGGGGTTTCCCGACACGGAGGGAAAGGACGGGACCCTGGGGGGTGTGGGGCTTGGCTTGTCGGTGGCGCGCGAACTGGTCCACATGATGGGGGGGCGTCTCGTACCCGCCTCTGCCCCGGGGCGTGGCAACGAGCTCACCTTCGAGATAACTCTTCCTGAGGCGGACATGGACGGCGAGGCCGGGGCGCCCCTGCGCCTGCTCCGCCTGGAGGGGATCGACGTCCTGGTGGTGGACGACAACGCGGTGAACCGCAGGATCCTTCGGGAGTTCCTGGAGGGGGCGGGGGCCACGGTGGAGGACGTGGCCGGCGCCGATGCCGCCATGGACCTGGCACTGGCGCGGCACGCGAAGGGTCGGCCCTTCGACATCATGCTGGTCGATTCCCTCATGCCGGACAAGGACGGCTTCGACCTGGCCCGGATGCTGCGGGACGAGGCCGCGACGGCCGCCGCGCCCATCGTCCTGGCCACCTCCGCGGGGGATGCCGTTCAGGAAGCCCGAGCCCGCGAGGCGGGCGTGGACGCGGTCCTGACCAAGCCTGTGTCGAGGTCGGAGCTGCTCCTGACCCTGTCGGCCACCCTGGGAAGGGAGGTGGAGGGGCCGGCGGTGCTGATCACGCCGGCCCTGGTCGAGCGCAGAATCCCCCGCCGCCGCGTGCTCGTCGTCCACCCGGACCCGGAGTGGAGGGCGGCGGTGGCGAGTCTGCTGCGGCACCGCGGACATCACGTGGACGTGGCCGACTCCGTGGATGCGGCGCCGGCGCCGGCCGCCACCGGCGAAGCGCGGCCCTGGGAGGTGATCTTCGTCCGGGTCACCGAGGGCCCCGCAGGTCCGAGGGACGTGAGCCGGTTTCGCGAGCGGCCCGGTGGGGCTGAGGCTCTGATCGTAGGCGTGGGTCCGTGGGACAACCCGGAGACGGCTGGCCCCTCTCCCGAGGAGGGAGGAACCGACCGCGTGCTCGACTGGCCGGTGGAGCACCACGACCTCCTCGGCATCGTGGAGGGGTGGGGTGGAGCGGCCGGCGGGCCCCGGGCGGCGCGGACGGCGGACGAGGACAACGCCGATGACGCGGAAGCCATCGCTTCGGCACCCATCGAGGCCGCGGTCGCCGAGCGGGCGGGCCCCGCGTTGGACCTGGCCGCGTTCGAGGCTGACATGCGGACGGCCCTGGTGGCTTCGGCGGTGCCGGAGGTTCTGGGGGGCTTTCGCGAAGAGGCCGACCACCGCTTCCGGCAGCTCTCCCGGGCGGTGGCCGAGGGCCGCCACCGCTCCGCCGCCCAGGTGGCTCGGGCCTACCGGGCGGCGGCCGCCCACCTCAAGGCGCGGGGCCTGTCCGAGGCCCTGGCGCGCGTGGAGGCCGCCGGGCGCCGGGGGGACGCCGACCGCCTGGAGGCCCTGGTGGACGAGGTGGCGATGGCGCAGGCCGAGGTGCTGGAAGCCATCGAGGGGGCCCTGCCGTGGCGTCGGTAGCCCCGGGGAAGGGGCGCCCGGAGGGTCCGGAGGAGAGGTCGGCCCGGGGCCTGGCGGACCGCTTCCTCAAGGACGATCTGAGTGCCGATCTGGGGCATCCGGCCGTCGCGCTCACAGTCGCTCTCCTGCTCAAGGGCGAGGTGGCCACGACCGCCCTCGTGGCCTGGTTCGTCATCATCACCGCCGTGTCCGCCGGCCGGGCGTTGGCGCGTCGCCGGCTGGCCGCCGCGGGGGCGGAGCCCGACCGGGTCCGTGCGGTCCTGGGGAGCGCCGCGGTGCTTACGGCGGCCGCGTGGGGCGTCGGGGTGCTGGTCCTCGCCCCGGGCCTGGACCTGACCCATCTGGCGGTCCTGATGGTGGCGTTCGCGGGGCTGTCGGCCGCCGCCACGACCACGCTGATCCCTTACCCGACCGCGTTCTACGGCTTCATGGCGGTTCTCTTCCTCCCCCTTGGGGTCACCATCGTCCGTAGCGGCCAGTCGGCGGAGCATGTGGCGCTGGTGATCATGGAAGGGCTCTTCGCCGGGGTCATGACGGTCCTGTACCGGAGGAACCACGAGGACGTCGTCGGCCAGATCGACACGGCCACCCGCCTGGGTCGCAGTCAGCTCGACGTAGCGCGCGAGCGGGACTTCGCTTCCGCAGTCATCCGCACGGCGCCCGTGGCCATCGCCATCGAGGACTCCGGGGGCCTGCGGGAGGTCAATCCGGCCTTCCTGGAGGCGCTCGGTCTGGATGAGGAAGAGGCTCTGGGCACGCCTGTGTCAGAGCTGGTCGAGATCCTGGAGGACCGCGAGGGTGCCCGGGACTTCCTCCAGGCGGCTGCCGGGGGCAGCTCCGTGACCAGGGAGTTCCACGTCCGGCACCCGTCCGGACGGTCCATCTGGCTCGAGGTGGCGGCGGCCCCCGGCGTGGGCGTCGCCCAGGGCACCGTGGTCTACATGGCTCTGGACGTCACGGCCCGCAGGCAGGCGGAGGAGGCCCTGCGCGCCGCCGAGGAGGAGTATCGGGGCATCGTGGAAGCTTCGTCGGACCTCATCTGGCGCGTGGACCGGGAGGGCCGCTTCACCTATCTGAACCCGGTGGCGGCCGAGATCTACGGACGGCCGCCACGGGACCTCCTGGGAACGCCCTTCATGGAGCTGACCGCACCGGAGCGGCGCCAGGAGGACATCGCCCGCTTCGAGCTGGTCATGGGGGGGCACCCGCTTCGCGACCACGAAACGGTGCATCTGGCGGCCAACGGCGACCGCAAGGTCCTGTCCTTTTCCGGGCGCGCAGTCCGGGGGGCCGGCGGGGAGGTCACCGGGGCGCAGGGCACGGCCCGTGACGTGACCCGCAGGGTCGAGGAGCGGAAGGCACTGGAGGCGGCCCGGGACGCGGCTGAGCGCGCGGCGCGCGCGCGGACCGCCTTCCTGGCCAGCATGAGCCACGAGATCCGGACGCCCATGAACGGCGTCCTGGGGATGCTCGCCATCCTCACGGACACGGATCTCGACCCGGAGCAGCGCGAGGCGGTCGCCACCGCTCGCGCCTCGGGGCAGGCCCTCATGGTGATCCTGAACGACATCCTGGACCTGTCCAAGATCGAGGCCGGCCAGCTCGAGCTGGAGGACATCCCATTCGACCTGTCGGACGTGTTGGGGGGCGCTTTGCGGGTCCTCAACTCACGGGCCGCGGAGCGGGGCGTGGAACTGCGGCTGGACGTGGGCACGGAAGTGCCGCTGTGGTGCAGGGGAGACCCCACGCGCCTGAGGCAGGTGGTCATGAACCTCGTGGGCAACGCGGTCAAGTTCACCGAAGCTGGCGCGATCACCGTGCGGGTGCGGCTGCTGGGGGCGTCTCCCCGCGGACCGGTGGCCCGCTTTTCGGTTCTGGACACGGGCGTGGGCATCGCGGACGAGGGCATCGAGCGCATCTTCCGTCCGTTCGGGCAGGCCGACTCCTCGGTGTCCAGAGCTCAGGGTGGGACCGGCCTGGGGCTGAGCATCAGCCGGCGGCTGGTGGAGCTCATGGGCGGAGATCTGTCCGTGGTGAGCCGGCCCGGTGAGGGCAGCGAGTTCTGGTTCACCATCGCGCTCCCCTTCGCGGACGTCGATCCGACGGCGCGGCTCGAAGCGCCGAGCGTGGCGGGGGCCAGAATCCTCATCGTCGACGCGCACGCAACCAGTCGGCGTGTGCTCCGGGAGGCGGTCCTGCGGGCCCACGGCCGGCCCATCGAGGCGTCGGACAAGGCCGGGGCTCTGGACCTACTGCGCGCCGGGGCCAGCGTCGGCGACCCGGTGGAGGTGGTGGTGTTGGACTGGAGGCTCGGAGACGGGGAGGGCCTGGACCTGGCGCGGGCGATGTCCGCCGATCCGGTCCTGGCGGAGATCCGGATCGCCGCCCTCGTGGCGGCGGCCCACCCCGACGACGGCGCCCTCGCCCGGGAGGCCGGCGTGGCGGCCTGCCTCACCAAGCCGGTGTCCGGCGCCAGCCTGCTGGCCGGACTGGAGAGCCTCCTGCGGGGGGACGGGGGCGGTGCCGCCGAGGGTGCTCGGTCGCCCGTTGGCCGGACGCCCGCGGACGGACCGATCCGCATCCTCATGGCGGAGGACAACCTCGTCAATCAGCAGGTGGGGCGGGCGCTTCTGACCAAGCGCGGCTGGTCGGTGGAGATCGTCGCGGACGGCCAGGCGGCGCTGGACGCGCTGGAAGAGGACCGCTACGACCTCGTGCTGATGGACGTGCAGATGCCCATCATGGACGGCCTGGAGGCCACGCGCCGGCTGCGCGAGCGCGGATCCACGGTGCCCGTCGTGGCGATCACGGCCCACGCGCTGGACTCCGAGCGGGCGAGCTGCATGGAGGCCGGAATGGACGACTTCCTGACGAAGCCGTTCACGCCCGAGGACCTGTACGACACCGTGATACGCTGGGCCCGCGTGCCGGACGACGAGCCGGCGGCCCATGTTCCGCACGACGACAAGGGGGATGCCATGTCCCAGGAAGAGGGAGTGCCCGTACACCTGGAGGCGTTCCGGGCGGTGATGCGGGAAGCGGGAATCGAGGAGGTGGTGGAGCCCAGCATCAGCGCCTTCCTGGACGATGCGCCCTCCCGCATGGAGGAGTTGGCGTCGGCCCTCGATGCCGCCGACCCGCAGCGCGTGGCCGCCGTGGCCCACGCCCTCAAGTCCGGCTGCCGGAACCTGCGGGCCGACGACCTGGCGGACCTGTTGGAGGAGCTGGAGCGAGCCGGGACCGGCGCCGACATGGAGGCGGCTGGGCGGCTCGCCGAAACAGTGCGAAGCGAGTACCATCGAGTGGAGGCATTCCTCCTTCGGGCCCTCGACGAAGGGTGAATCGATAGATGACAGCCCAGCACTGGCTCGTGACCGCGGTACGTCGCGGAGGCATGAGCCTGGATGACGGACTCCTCGTCCCTCCGGCCACACCCCTGGCGGAGGCGTGGGCTGCCGTCGCCGTCGCCGGAGGGTCCACGGACCGGACCGTGTGCGAGGCCGTGGCCCGGGCCTTCCACATCCGACCCGCCGACCTGGCCGCGTCCGACCAGCGGGCGCGTCGCCTGGTGCCGGGCGAGGTGGCGCGCCGCTTCGTGGTCTATCCGCTCCGGGAGGACAACTACCACCTGTGGGTGGCCACCGCCGAGCCCGTGAATGTGGATGCGGAGCAGGCGCTGGGGTTCTGTTCGGGGCGCACCCCGGTGTTCGAGGTCGCCCCGCCGGCGGCGCTCCGGGCCGCGGTGGACGGCGCCTACGCGCCCGAGCGGGCCGTGGAGAGCTTTCTGCGGACCACGGAGATCGCCGGAGACGGCGTCGAGGGCGTGCACCTGCTGGAGGCGGACGAGCAGGACGACCAGCTACTCGCGGAGGATCTGGGCGCGGGCCCGGTGGTGCGCCTGGCCAACCTCGTCCTGCGGGACGCCATCGAGCACCGGGCCAGCGACATCCACATCCAGCCCACTCCCTCTGGAGGGGTGGTCCGCTTTCGCGTGGACGGCGTGCTGCGCACCGTGCTCCAATTCCCCATCGCGGTGCTCCTTCGCGTGGTGTCTCGCTTCAAGGTCATGGGCAAGCTGGACATCGCCGACCGGTTGAGGCCCCAGGACGGCCGCTTCCGGGTGTCCGTCCAGGGGCGTCCCTATGACTTCCGCCTGTCCACCGTGCCGGTGCGGGGTGCCGAGAAGGCCGTGATCCGCATCCTGGACACGGGCGGCTCGCGCAATCTGGACGAGCTACACATGACGGACCACGAGGAGGGGCGCTTCCGGCACCTCCTCATGGCCCGCGAGGGGATCCTGGCCGTCACGGGGCCCACGGGTTCCGGCAAGACCACCACGCTCTACGCCGCCCTCAAGGAGATCGCCACCGAGGGCGTCAACATCATGACCGTGGAGGACCCGGTGGAGTACGAGCTGCCGGGCATCGCGCAGATCCAGGTCGAGACCAAGCAGAACGTCACCTTCGCGTCGGCGCTCCGTGCCATCCTGCGCCAGGACCCCGACGTCATCTTCGTGGG
>DASWKP010000149.1:0-3002 GCA_036396575.1 Longimicrobiales bacterium
CTCGCAGAGGGTGTCGATGTCGATGCTCGCCTCGGCCTCGGCCGCGCCCAGGTCGGTCAGCTCGGCCCGGAACGCGTTCAGCTCGCCCAGGAGGCGGATCGACTCCCCCTCGGCGGCGTAGGCAATCCGGACGCGGGCCCGGTCCACCCGGGGCTTGAGCTCCGCCTCGCGGCCGTTCCACATGCGCTCCTCCAGCCACGTGACCCCCTCGCGGTTCCAGCAGTCCCGGGGAGGGCACACCGCCACCAGCACGCCGGCCACGCCGGCCCGGACCAGGTACTCCACCACCGACGTGTGCAAGCTGCCTCCGCAGGACACCGGCAGGACCGGCACCCCGAAAAAGTCGTCGCGGCCGGCGGCGCCCCGATCGCAGGAAACCACCACGAGGTCCCGGGGGCCCGGACGCACCCGAGCGACGAAGGCCTTCACTCCGGCGAGTTGGTCCCGGCCGGTCCGAAGCGGTGGGCCAACCCCCATGGGCGCGCACGATCCGGCACAGATCCCGCAGCTCACGCACTGGGCGGGATCCACGCGGGCGACGTAGCCCTCGCGCCCGTCGCCACGCGGCACCATGGCGATGGCCTCGTACGGGCAGTCGTGGTAGCACTGCTCGCACCCGGTGCAGAAGCGCTCTTCCACGACCGACGGCTCCGGGATTCTCTCCGCCGGCGGCTTCTGGATCAGGGGCACGGCCACCAGCGCCAACGTCACGCCACTGAGGACCACCCACGTCCATGCCGCGCCCACGACCCGTGTCAGCGGCAACCAGAAGCCGTACATCACGTCCACGGGGACCTCCGCCGGCAGGCGCAACAGGTCGGCCTCCGGCGCCATAGGCGCCGGCCACACGATGGATGCCGCCGTGAAGAGCCCCACCATCGTCCACAGCAGCGCCCGGGGAGGCAACAGGTACGTCCGCGCCAACCTGGACACGTGGATCCACAGGATGAGGGCGATTCCCACCGGAAGCGCGATGTGGGCGAACAGGTTCAGAAAGAAGAAGGCCGGGGGCATGGCCGCCTCTCCCGTGAACGCCCTGCCGATGGGCTCACTGAAGATGGGCAATTGGTCGAGGAGGCGGGCCCCCTCGGCGGCCAGGAGATGTCCGTGCTCGTCCCAGACCATGACGTAGCCGGTCCAGCCCGATGCCAGGAAGACGCCGACCAGGACCACCCCCGACACCCAGGCCAGGGCCCTGGGACCCCAACTCCTTCCCTGGACGAACATGCGAAAGGCGTGGACCAGCGCCGCCACGATGGCCAGGTCCGACGCGTACCTGTGCAGCGTCCGGATCCAACGCCCCAGCCACACCTGTCCGGCCATGCGCTCCACCGAGGCCCAGGGCGCCCCGATGCGGTAGAACAGGAGCAGATAGAGCCCCGTGACCAGGAGGATCACGAAGGCCGCCACGACCAGGGCACCTGAGTGATAGAGCGGGTTGCAGCGCCACCCGTAGAGCGCGTTGAACCACGCATCCACGCGGGCCAGGCCGCGGCGGCCCCAGCCCTGCGCCATGTGGACAAGGTCCTTCATCGATCCCGTTCTTCCCTCCCCTCTGGGCTGCTCGGGAAAACCCTTGCGGCGACCTCGCCTCCTTCCTATTTATCATATCATCATGATGAATTCAAGAATACGACCCAGGCAAGCCCTCCCGAGCAGGAACCTCGCCTCGTGATCCTGTCCCGGACGGCGGTCTACGCCGTCAAGGCCGTCCTGCACCTGGCCGAGGCCGACGAGCGCCCGGTGCGTGTGGACGACATCGCCCGGGCCCTGAACGTGCCCCGCAACTACCTGTCGAAGATCCTCCACGCCCTGGCCCGGGACGGGGTCCTGGACTCCACCCGGGGCCCGAGGGGCGGCTTCGCGCTGGCCCGCGACGCCGGGGAGATTCTCCTCTCGGACGTTATCGATCCCTTCGACGAGGTGTCGAGCAGGTCGGGCTGCCTCCTGGGACGCGCCGAGTGCACCGACAGCAACCCGTGCGCGGCCCACGCCCGCTGGAAGGACGTCTCCAGCGCCGTGCGGAGCTTCTTCCGGGAAACCACGGTGTGGGACCTTTCGATGCACGGCTCTCCTGTCCCGGAAGCCGCCTCCCCCCACGATCGCCCGTAGGGCACCCCCAGCCACAGGACGACAACATGGACGCTCGAGCGCCGGACACGAACCCCACCCCGGAGATTCCACTCCTCCAGCGCCTCTACGACAGCCCGTTCCTGCTGTTGGGCCTGGGGCTGGTCATCATGCTCGTCCTGTTCACCGCATGGGGCCTGTGGGAGGTCATGAACCTGCCCATGGCCACGCTACCCTGACCGCGAGGGAATCATGCACACGACTGGAGTGACTCCGGCCCAGGGCCTCTGGTGGAAGCCCGTGGACCGGGCCGAGAAGATCTGGTTCACCATCGCGTTCACATGGTGTCTGGTGCTTTTCGCGATGATGCCCCTCTGGCACCTGCGCGGCGGCCAGAACCCCTCCGGCATCCGCGCGAAGGTGGAGGCCACCGCTTTCCTGGCGCGGGTGCAGCGGTTCGTCCAGGACTACCAGGTGGACACCGAGGGCGGAATTCCCGTCGTGGCCCCACCCCCGGGAAGTGACATCTACCTGCTGGGCCAGATGTGGCGTTGGTACCCCATCCTGCGACTCGAGCAGGGCGCCGAGTACACGCTCCACCTGTCCTCGGTGGACGTGAACCACGGCTTCAACCTCCACCCGTTCAACATCAACTTCCAGGTGGTGCCCGGCTACGACTACGGCCTCAGGGTGACCCCCACGGAGGCCGGGGACTTCCGCATCGTGTGCAACGAGTTCTGCGGCATCGGGCACCACCTCATGGTGGGCAAAGTGGTGGTGACGGCCCCGACCAGGTCCGGGGAGGTGGCCCCATGAGCGAGTTCGCCACCCGGGCCACCCCGGCTGCCGCCACCCCGTTCCGGACCTGCCCCACCACGGGTCTCGCCGTCCACGGGCAGGCCGACGCGCTCATCAAGGCCAACGCGGTGGTG
>DASWKP010000150.1:0-14428 GCA_036396575.1 Longimicrobiales bacterium
GGATGGCCGCGAACATCTCCGCCTGCTTGACCGTGTCGATGCCCAGGTCCGCTTCCAGGTCCAGGTCCAGGTCGAGCATGTCGACGGGGTAGCCCGTCTGGTCCGCCACGATCTCCAGCACTCTGATCCGGACGGGGTCGACCGGCAGGGAGCGCACCGGCCCGGGGTCCACGGGCTTCGTGACCGCCGGCTCGGGCATCACCGGCTCTGCGACCACCGGCCCCGTGGCCACTGGCTTCGCGACCGCGGGCTCCGTGACGTCCCGTTCGGGGACCCCCCGCTCGGGGACCGCGGCGGCCACCGGCGGACCGGACGCCACACCGGGTGTGGGCTCCATCACGGCGGCGGGACGCGAGCGGACGGAGACGGGCATCCGGGGCGGACCGTCGTCCCGAACCCTCAGCGTCCGGCGTACGACCTCGAGCTCGGGGCTCTCGTAGCCGGTCACCGCCATCAGCCAACGCGCCCAGGCTCCGGGATCGGCCAACCGGTGATGGAAACCCAGGTCCGAAGGCTCCCGGCGCGCGCCGTCGGGAGGGGGCGTCCAGCGCACCAGGCTGACGCTCACCTGCGACCCGAAGCCCGCGGCGAGGCGGAGGGCATAGCGGACGTCGTAGCGTCCTCCCGAAGACAGATTCAGGCGGCCGAGATCGGGATCCACCTCCGCGAAATTGGCCACCGGCGGGACGATCCCCGTTTCCAGGATCTTCACCGCCAGGGTGTCCTCGATGGCCACTCCCATGGGATGGCCCGTGTAGCCTTTGGTGTTCGCCACGACGATGCCGTCGGCGTCCGAGCCGAAGACGTGACGCAAGGCCTCCACCTCGGCCCCGGCGCTCCCTCCCCGAGCCGGGGTGTAGGTCTCGTGGGACACGAAGACCATGTGGCGAGCCAGGTCCCGTCGGTTCAGGCCCCAGCGAGCCTCCACTCCGGCAACGAGATCCTCCATCACGTCGGCGATGTGGCTCGTGTCCAGCCGCGTTCCGTGGAAGGCACTGTTCGCCACGACGCTGCCGAGGAGCTCGGCGATGGGCACGATGCCCCGCGAGGCGGCAACCGACAGATCCTCCACCACGAGGGCGGCGCCTCCCATGCCCACGATCATCCCGTGCCGGCGACGGTCGAAGGGCAGCGCGGCGTCCTCGACCAGAGCGTCGGTAGCGGCCGCGCCGGTGGCCAGGAAGCCCGACCCCATCCAGGGGAACAGCTCGTCGGTCGTGACGTCGTCCGCGGTTAGCACGATGACGCGGCCGCACTGTCCGGTGGAGATCCAGTCCCGCGCCAGGCTGATGGCCTGCGTGCCGCTGGCGCACGCGGCGTTCACCGCCGTGTTTGGCCCCCGCGCGCCGATGAACTCGGCGAACTGGGAGTGTCCCATCGAGAGCACCTGAAAGAGGAAACGGCGGTCCAGAGCGAAGCTGTGCCGCTCGACCTCCGCCGCCAGCGCCTCGACGCGCCGGTCCAGCGCCTCGCCCACGCCGTTCCCCAGCTCCTCGCGGATCGACCGCAGCTCCTGGAGCCGCCCCCGGCGGGCCTGGTCCTCGTGGAACGAGCGCAGGTTCCTCGCGAAGGTGTCGTACCCCGGGAAGGCCGAGCCGAGGATGACCCCGGTGTCGTCGCGCATCTCCTCCGGGAGGGACCATCCGACGGGGAGTTGGGAGCCGGTCGTGGTCGTCTTGTAGCGGCGGATGAGGGGGATTCCCGCGTCGCGCAGGGCATCGAGGCCCGCCGCGATGGCCAGGCGGGTGACCCGGTCCAGGGCGGCCACGCGATCCGCCGGGTAGCCATACTCCTCCACCAGGTCCAACTCCCCGCCCCTGCCCGCCAGCTTCACGACGTCCTCGCGGTCGGCGATCGTCTCGAAGCGCGCCTCGCCGTTGTTGTCCTTGACCAGTCGCGTGATGCGCCGCTCGACCTGGGCCACGCGGAGCGCCTCCGGCACCGGGCCGATGAACTGCTCGCCCCTGAGGATCCGCTCCACCCCCGACTCGTCGAAGACCCGGGCCAGACCGGGGAGCCCCAGGGAAGCGCCGGTGATGCCGACCCGGACGGGTGCCGGCCCCAACTGGGAGCCCGCCCACACCTCCAGGCTCTTTTCCATGAAGTCGGCGAACATCCGGCCCAGGGCGAGGAGACGGTCCTCGCCGGGAGGGGCCGCGTTGGCCGGCCGCGTCACGGCTGGGGTGAAGCCCGGACGGCCGTCCGCTCCCGGGAGAGCGCCGCCGATCTCCGGTGCCAGCGGGGCCCTCCCCCTGCCGAGCCCCCGGGCGTAGAGCCCGCACAGCGCCCGGTTGACCGAAGTCACACCCCCGGTGCGAGGGTGGTTGGTGAAGAACGACGACACGTCCTCCTCGTCGCCCAGCACATCCTCCGCGAAGCCGTAGAGGCTCCGCTTGGGCCCCGCCTCCACGAAAATGGTCGCGCCGGCCCCGTGAAGGGTCCGAAGACCCCTCACGAACTGGACGGGCGAGCCGATCTGGCGGCCGAGGATCCGCACGATGTCCTCCTCGACCCCGGGGTGCATGGGGTAGAACTCGCCGTCCACGTTGGCCACCACGGGGATGCGCGGAGGACGCACGTCCAGACCCCTCAGCACCTCCATGAGAGGCTCCGCCGCCGGCTGGACGATGCGGGTGTGGAAGGCGTGGCTCACCGGGAGGGAGGTCACCCGCAGCCCCGCGTCCTGGAGGGCCAGCGTGGCCGCGCCCATCGCGTCGGTGGCCCCGCCGATGACGCACTCCTTGGTGCTGTTCAGGTTGGCCACGACGACGTAGCCGTCCACTCCGGCGAGGATCTCGTCCACGCGCTCCACGGGTCCGAAGACCGCCGCCATCAGCCCGTTGTCCTCCATGGACAGATGGGTCATGGCGCGCCCCCGGGCCGACACGGCCGTCAGGGCGTCGGAGAACGACAGAGCGCCCGCCGCGACCAGCGCGGCATACTCGCCCAGGCTGTGGCCCATCACCATGTCGGGCTCGATGCCGTAGGCGCCCAGGATCCTGGCCAGCGCCGTGTCCACGGCCAGGACCGCCGGCTGCGTGACGGCTGTTTGTTTGAGGCTCTCCTCCGCCGCGGCCTGATCCTCGCCGGTGCCCGCCAAAAAGACACGCTCGGTCAGCGTGCCCCCGTCCAGGAGGGGCCGCATGGTCTCGTCCGCTTCGGCGAAGACGTCGGCCACCAGCGGCTCCGTCTCCCACAGGTCCCGAATCATATCCACGTATTGGGACCCCTGGCCCGTGAACAGGAAGGCCACCTTGCCGGGTCGACCCCGCCCCAGGTAGACACCTTTGTTTCGCAGGGCCTTCCAGCGGCCGGCATCCCCCCCTTCCAGAGCCGCGGCCGCCTTCTCCGCCAGGTCCGCCAGCTCGCTGGTGTCACCGTGATCCACGGCCACGCGCACCGGGGCATCGAGGTCCTCACGCAGGGGGGCCGACGGCTCCGGCGCGTGGCCCTCCGCGGCACGGGCGGCGACATCCCGGAGCCGGCGCGCCAGCTCTGCCTCGTCGGCGCCGCCCAGGCACAAGGCGCCCCGCAGAGGTGCCTTCACGGGGGCGGCGGCCCTGGTCGTCGTGCCGACCCGGGGGAGCGCGCCCATGTCCGTGCTCCCGCGGACCAGGTCGGCACCCGCCACCATCGCCCGACTAGGACGGAGCCTCCCGGGCACGTGCTCCTCCAGCACCGCGTGGAAGTTCGTACCGCCGAAGCCGAAAGCGCTCACGCCCGCGCGCCGGACCACGTTCCCGTTGCCGGGCTTCGCCCACGGCCGGAGCTCCGTGTTGACCACGAACGGGGAGGTCGAGAAGTCGATCTCGGGGTTCGGCGCCAGGAAGTTCAGACTCGGCGGGATCATCTTCTCGTGAAGGGACAGGGCCGCCTTCAACAGTCCCGCCGCTCCGGCGGCGCCTTTCAGGTGCCCGATGTTGGACTTCACGGAGCCCAGCGCGACCGAGCCCACCGGGAGCCCCAGGGACGAGAAGACCGCCGACAGGCTCTCCACCTCCACGATGTCGCCGACCCTGGTCGACGTGCCGTGGCCCTCCACGAGGTCCCCGGGGGCGGGGGCCAGTCCGATGCGCTCCCACGCCCGCTCCACAGCCAGCCGCTGCCCGATGGGGTTGGGAGCCGTGATCCCCTTGCCCCGTCCGTCGCTGGAGCCACCCAGCGAACGGATCACCGCGTAGATCCGGTCGCCGTCCTCCTCCGCGTCGGCCAGACGCTTCAGGAGGAAGCACGCGGCCCCCTCCCCCATGACGAAGCCGTCGGCTCCCTCGGCGTAGGGCCGGGTCCCGGTCCCGGACAGAGCGCCGATCTTGCAGAACTTGACGAAGGTCGACGCGCTCATGTTGGCGTCGATGCCCCCGGTCAACACGGCGTCGTAGTGACCCTCGGCGAGGCCTTCCACCGCCGCGCTCATGGCCGCCATCGCCGACGCGCACGCGGCGTCCGTCACGTAGTTGGGCCCCTTGAAGTCGAATAGGGCGGCGATGCGACCGGCGACGATGTTGGCCAGCTCGCCGGGCATGGTGTCCTCCGTGATGTCCGGGATGCGGCCCCGCACGCCCGCCAGCAACTCCTCCATGACGGCGGAGCGCACCTCGGCGGGAAGCGCAACGAAGCTGGGCGCCCCCCGCAGCTCCTCTCCGATCTCCGGAAACAGAATCCGCAGCGCCGAGAGCAGGTGGGTGTCCCCCCCCAAGGCGTTGCCGAAGATCACGGCGGTGCGCCCCGGATCCATGGCCCGCTCCGGGTACCCATAGTCCGCCAGGGTCTCGCGGCTGGCCACGATGGCCCAGATCTGGGCGAGGTCCATCTGCTGACTGACCTTCGGCGGGATCGGAAGCCGCCACTCCCGTGGGTTCCAATCCCAATCCCGCACCCAGCCGCCGATCTTCGAGTACGTCTTGTCGGGAGCGTCGGGATCGGGGTCGTAGTACAGCGCTGAGTCCCACCGGGCCGCCGGCGTCTCGCTGATGCTGTACCGTCCCTCGCTGAGATTCCGCCAGAAAGCCCGGGCATCGGGCGCGCCCGGCAGGACGGCTCCAACGCCCACGATGGCGATGGCTCGATCGACCGACGTCGTCATGGTAGACTCGCTTTCACGATGCTCGTGTCCCGGACCCTGTCGACCGATCCGGTCCGGGGACCTACCCTCCCACGGGCGGCTACGCCTTCACGGTGCGGTACAGGGCCGCCGCCACCCGGTCCAGATCCTCCAGGAGGCCGCTCTGCGTCAGCGTGAGGGCCCGCAGACCCAGGGCTTGCTCGAAAGATGAGAGGTCCGCCTCGGTGACGGCGTCTCCTCCCACGGCCAGGGAGGACGCGGCCGCGACCACGGCAGCCGCCGTCTCCCGGGCGTAGACCCGGCTCATGGCCGCCAGCGCCTCGGCGCCGAAGCGCATGTCCGCTTTGTCGGGGAGCGTCCCGGCCGCGGCCGCGGCGGCCCTCCGCGCCAGGGCACCCGAGGCTTCGACGCGGGCGATGAGCTCCCCCAGGCGGAAGAGGACGTGCTGGTTGCGGGTGAGGCGGCCCACCCGGGCGGTCTCCATGAGCGCTGCCAGGGCGCGGGTGGTGGCCGCCGCCATGCCCGCGCCCACGTCCGGCGCCCGCCCGTGGACCTCGTCCAGACCCCTGGCCTCGTCCACGTAGAACTCGCCCCGGGACTTGAGGTGGAGCTGCCAGCGGTCCCGAGCGATGGTCATCTCCATGATCTCCGAGGTGCCCTCGTAGATCGTGGTGATGCGCACGTCGCGCTTGACCTTCTCGACCATGTACTCACGGGTGTAGCCATAGCCGCCCAGCGCCTGGATCGCGGCTTCGGCGGCGCCGTTGCCCGCCTCCGTGGCGACGTATTTGGCGATGGCCCCCTCGGTGTTGAGGCTGCCCTCACCGGAGTCGATCCGCGTGGCGGTCTCCTCGATGAAGGCCCTGCCCGCCTCCAGGCGGCACGCGTGGGGAACGATCAGCTTGTGCGTATAGCCCTGTTTCTCCGACAGGGGACCTCCCCCCTGGATACGGGTGGTGGAGTAGACCATGGCCCGCCGCAGGGCCTCCCAGCCCGCGCCCAGGCCGAAGGCCGCCACCATGAGGCGGGTGTAGCCGAACACGAGCTGTGCCTGGACCAGGCCCTGCCCCTCCACCCCCCCCACCAGATCCTCCACCGCGACCTCCACGTCCTCGAAGGCGAGGGCCGCCGTGTTGCTGGCGCGGATGCCATGCTTGTCCTCGGGCTTGCCGTGGGTGAACCCCGGGGCGCCTTTCGGCACCACGAACCAGGTGGGTCCTCCGGGAGCCCTCGCCAGGACCGAGTAGAGATCGGCGTAGCCGCCGTTGCTGATCCACATCTTGGCGCCGTTGATGCGATATCCCACCACCGTGCCGTTCTCCGAGACCGGGTGGGCCACCGTCCTCAGGGCGCCCAGGTCGCTCCCGGCCTCCGGCTCCGTGGCGCCGTAGGCCATGAGGAGCCCTTCCTCGGCGATGCGCCCCATCCAGCGCGTCTTCTGCTCCTCCGTCCCCCCCCACAGGATGGGATCGCTCCCCAGGAAGGTCGCCAACACCGCCGTGGCGATGGCCAGGTCGATCGCGGCCATGAGCTCGCACACCCGGTAGACGTCGAAGGCGCCACCCCCCATCCCGCCGTACCTCTCCGGAATGAACAGGAGCTGGACGCCCAGGTCGCCGCACATGGCCCGGACGATCTCTTCCGGGAACTCGTGGCTGGCATCGAGCTCCAGGAGTAGCTCGGGAGGCAGCCTCTCGTCGGCGAAGTCCCGGATCGCCTCGAGGGTCATGTCGAGGGCCTCGCGGTCGAGCCCCGTACCGGCTTGGGCCGCCACGCTCATCGTGTCTCTCCCGGCGAGGTGTCGACGGGCATGGGGACACACCCGTCCAATCCTTGGAGATACGCGTCGGCCCGCCCCCGCGGGTATAGGGAGAGTTACGGTAGCCGGTGCGGGAAACTGCCGAACGGAAGGGTGGGGCAAAGCCCCACAGGAGCCAGCGCCGGAGCGGGAGTGGCAGGGCGATCAGGGCGGCCACCGCCGCACGCGAACGGCCCGGAGTGGAGGGCTGCCGGTGTCCGGTTCCGGGACGCTAGCCTCGGAGGCACTCCCCCGCGATCGCCAGGCCGAACAGGGTTAGAAACGGCTCGATGTGTTGGACCGTAACACAATGAGGGCCAATCGTTTCCGCATAGCCGCCCGTTGCAACCACGTAGGCCTCGGGACACCCCCATTCATCGCGGATCCGGCGCACCGTGCCGTCCACCCCGTCCACCGCCTGGTGGAAGATCCCGCTCTGGATGCAGGCCTCCGTACGGCGTCCGATGACGCGCTCGGGAGGGTGGAGCTCCACTCTGGGCAGCTTGGCGGCCCGCCTGCCCAGCCATTCCAGTCCCGCGGACACACCGGGCGCGATGACGCCTCCCGTGAAGACCCCCCCCGCGGTAATGACGTCGAAGGTCGTCGCGGTGCCCAGGTCCACCACGATGGTGTCCCGCTCGTAGAGCCTCCGGGCGGCCAGCGTGTTCACGATGCGGTCGGCGCCCACGGTCATGGGCTCGTCCACGTCCAGCGTGATGGGCAGGGCGGTCTCGGGACCGACCAGGTGGACCGGCCCGCCGAGGAGGGCTTCGAGGGCCGTGCTCATCACCCCCGTGACCACGGGAACGACGGAGCCGATGACGGCCTGCCTGATTCCCGCGGTGGAATGGCCTCCGTCCCGGAGGAGGCCCCGCAACAGGTGCAGCATCTCGTCCGCGGTCCTCGGCACGACCGAGCTCAGACGCCAGTGGTCCAGGACCGACGTCTCTCCCTCGATCAGTCCGACGACGGTCTCGGTGTTGCCCACGTCCATGACGAGCTGCATCGCGTTCTCCTGGCTCATCCCTCGAAGCGAAGGGAGATGTCGGCCGCGGGCGCCGAGTGGGTCAGGGCGCCTACGCTGATGAGGTCCACGCCCGTCTCCGCGATGGCTCGGACGGTCGCGAGGGTGACGTTTCCGGACGCCTCCAGCTCGGGGCGGTCCGGGCCCAGGCGCCGGGCGCGCTCCACGGCCCGGGCCAGCGTGTCGCCACGCATGTTGTCGAGGAGGATCCGGTCGACGCCCAGCTCGAGGGCGGTCTCCAGCTCGTCCAGGTCGCGAACCTCGACCTCCACGGCGAGGCCCCGGTCGTTGGAGCGGCGCACGCCTTCCACGGCCCGCGAGATCCCTCCTGCGGCGGCGATGTGGTTGTCCTTGATGAGGACCATGTCGTGGAGGCCCATGCGATGGTTGGTCCCGCCCCCCGCGCGCACGGCCTCCTTTTCCAGGGCTCGCCAACCGGGCGTGGTCTTGCGCGTGTCGACGATGCGCGCGCCGGTGCCCTCCACCGCTTCCACGAAGCGCCGCGTCAGGGTGGCGATCCCGCTCAGACGGCCCAGGAAGTTGAGGGCCGTGCGCTCCCCGGTCAGGATCGAGCCGGCGGGGCCCCCCAGGCAGAGCAGCGCATGTCCGGGCTCGGCGGCCCCACCGTCGCCCACCAGGATGTCCAGGGCGACACCGGGGTCCACGGACCGGAACACGGCCGCCGCCGCCCCGGTGCCCGCCACCACGAGAGCCTCCTTGGCCACGATGGCGGCCCGGGCTCGGCTCGCCGCAGGCACGCTCCAACGGGTGGTCCAGTCCCCCTCCCCGATATCCTCCTCCAAGGCGAGCCGGATCAGCTCGTCCAGAGCACCATCCCTCCCCCGCATCAGACGAGCCCCAGCCAGAGGAGGAACGAACCGCCCGCCACCCAACAATAGAGGGCGAAGCGGTGGAAGGAGCGGTGGGCCAGCAGGGCCACGAAGGCGCGGATGGCCAGGACCCCCACGACCGCCGCGGTGACGAACGCCGCCGCCAGGACCGGCAGGTCGCCATTCGCCCCTCCGGACGGAGCGACGAGGAGCTGGAGGATGGCCGCCCCCGCGATGGCGGGAACCGCCATCAGAAACGAGAAGGCCGCCGCTTCCGTGGCCTCGACGCCCACCCACAGCCCCACCACCACCGTCGTGCCCGACCGGGAGATGCCCGGGATGAGGGCGAAGGCCTGGGCCAACCCCATGAGGACCGCTTGGGACACGCTGGGCACCGTCAACCCGTGCGCGATACCCGGTGCCACGCGCGATGCCGTGGCTTCCGCAACGCCATCCGCCCCCCGCTCCCGGCGCAGAATGCCCCGGATCGACCACAGCAGCCCGCCGGTGACCAGGAGCGCCACGCCCGCGACGGCGGGGACGTCGAAGAGGACCCGCACCGCATCCCCCAGGAGGACCCCGACCAGCGCGGCGGGCACCGTCGCCAGGGCCAGGAGGCCCAGGTACCGCCACGCGTCCGGGTCGCGGCCCAAGGCTCCGGTCACCAGCCGCGCCACGCGTCCCCTGTAGACCAGGAGCACGGAGACGAGCGTCGCCACGTGGACGGCGATCTCAAACGACACCCCGGGCAACGACAGCCCCATGAGGGCCTCGAAGATCACCAGGTGGCCCGAGGAGGAGACCGGCAGGAACTCGGTGGCGCCCTGGACACCCCCGAGAACGAGGGCTTCCCAGAAGCTCACGCGGGCGCCCCCGCGGTCTCACATCCCGCCGCCACGACCCGCTCGTAGAACCGCTCATAGAGGGGGACGATCTTGTCGGCGGAGAAGTGCTCCAGGGCATGGGCGCGCGCGGCCTCGCGGGCCCGGGCCAGCCTGCCGTCGTCGGACAGGAAGTGGACCGCGGCCCGGGCCATCTCGTCCACGTCTCCCACGGGGGCCAGGTACCCACCCTCCCCATGGAGGACGACCTCCGGGATCCCGCCCACCCGGCTCGCCACCACCGGGGCCCCGCAGGCCATGGCCTCCAGGGCCGCCAACCCGAACGCCTCCTTGGCGCTGGGCAAAAGGAAGACATCGCAGCAGGGCAGGAGCTCGTCCACCGAGGCGTGCTTTCCCAGGAAGGTGACGTGGTGCTGGAGCCCCAGCTCCTCCACCCGCTCCATGGCTCGGGGACGGTCGGGTCCGTCTCCCACGAGGACCAGGCGAGCCGGCAGCTCCTTGCGCACCCGGTAGAAGACCTCCACCACGTCCACGACGCGTTTGACGGGGCGGAAGTTGGAGACGTGCATGAGGATCCTCTCCCCCTCGGGGGCCAGGGTCGCCCGATGACATGGCTCCTTGTCTGGCCGGTACATCTCGCCGTCCACGAAGTTCGGGATGACGTCGATGGTGTCGGCCGGCACGCCGAAGTCGCGGACGGTCTCCTCCTTGAGGAACCGCGATGGCGTGGTCAGGCCCTGGGACTTGAGGATGGAGAAGCGCGTGATGGCGTGAAAGGAGGGATGGAGCCCCACCAGCGTGATGTCGGTGCCGTGCAGCGAGGTGGCCACGGGCACCTCCCGCTCCCCGGCCAGCATCTCCTGGGCGATCCACGCGGAGGTGGCGTGGGGGATGGCGTAGTGCATGTGGAGGATGTCCAGCTCCTCCTTGCGCGTCGTCTCGTGGAGAGCCACGGCCAGGGCCAGGGAGTACGGCGGGTGCTCGAAAAGCGGGTACTGCTCCATCTCCACTTCGTGGAAGTAGATGCGCTCCCGGAAGTGGCCCAGCCGGAACGGCTGAGCGTAGGAGATGAAGTGGACCTCGTGGCCGCGGGCCGCGAGCTGGATGCCCAGCTCGGTGGCGACCGCCCCCGAGCCTCCGTACGTCGGATAACACGTGATGCCGATCCTCACCCCGTCCCTCCCTCGTCGGTGTCCGCCCCGGTGCCCACTTCGGTGCCATACGCGCGCCCCGCCGCGGCCGCCTCCCAGGCTTGGGAGATGACACGGCACAGCTCGCCGCGGGGCCGCTGGGCGTCCAATCGGAGGACCCCGTCCTCCGCCAGCTGGTTCCGCAGCCACGTGAGCTGGCGGCGGGCATAGCGCCTCGTGGCCGCCTTCACGGCCTCGGCCGCGTCCTCGACGCTCCATTCCCCGGACAGATGCCGGAGGACCTCACGATAACCGACCCCCGTCATGCCCGGGTCCTCGGGACCGTACCCCGCCGCCACGAGCCCGGCCACCTCCTCGGTGAGCCCCCCGGCGAACATGTCATCCACCCGGGCTGCGATGCGGCGGTCGAGCTCCTCCCGGGGAAGCTCCAGTACGACCACGAGGCCCTCCACGGGCTCGGCCTCGGCCGGGGCCTCGCGGTGCCACCACGACAGGGGGCGGCCGGTGAGCAACGCCACCTCCAGGGTCCGCGTGAGTCGTTGAGGGCCTCCCTCCGCCGCCAGCACGGCCCGTGCCGGGTCCAGGACCCGGACCCACCCCTCGAGCGTCGAGCGCGGAAGGCCGCTCAGATACGCCCGTAGCGCGTGAAGACGCCGGGGCTCCAGGGAGGGCTCCCGGAAGACCGGGTCGGTGAGGGCCCGCAGGAAGAAGCCCGTCCCCCCCACCAGCAGAGGCACTGCCCCCCGGCTCCGGATGCCCGCGATCCAACGCCGGGCGTCCCGCGCGAAGCGACCAGCGCTGTACGCCTCGTCCGGCGCCACCACGTCCAGGCCGTAATGGGGAACCGCTGCGCGCTCCGCGGGTGTGGCCTTGGCCGTGCCGAGGTCCATGCCCCGGTAGACCTGGCGGGAGTCGACGGACACGATCTCGCACCCCAGCGCCCGGGCGACGTCCAGGGACAGCGCGGTCTTCCCGGAGGCCGTGGGGCCCATGAGGGCCAGAAACACCGGCGCCGGCTTCAATGCCGTCCGAACCTCCGCTCCAGCTCGGCGGACGACAGGCGCACCACCGTGGGGCGGCCATGCACGTCGTGGACCGGAAGCTCCGTGGCGAACAGGGCCTCGAACAGCTCCAGCATCTCCCGTTCCTCGAGCGGCTGCCCCGCTTTGATGGCGCCCTTGCACGCGAAAGTCATTGCGATCCGCTCGTGCTGGTTCTTCGCCGAGCGGATGAGCTCGGATCCTTCGGTGAGCTCCGCGATCATCTCCCGGAAGCAGCGCTCCGCCTCGAACCAGGGATGGGGGTTCGGGACCCCCTGGAGGATCACGGTGTCGCCTCCGAAAGCATCGACTTCGAAGCCGGCCCTGAGGAGGATGCCCGACAGGGCCTCGACCTGCTCCACCTCCTGTGGGGTGAGCCTCAGCGTCACGGGAAAGAGCAGACGCTGGCTGTCCTGACCACCCGCCTCGAAAGCCTTCATGAGACGCTCGAACAGGACCCGCTCGTGGGCCGAGTGCTGGTCGATGATGAGGAGCCCATCCCGGGTCTCGGCCAGGATATAGGTCCGGAGAGCCTGCCAGAGTCGCGGGCGGCCCCCGGGAACCACGCCCGCATGCGCGCCAGCGTCCGCTTCCGCGGTCCCGGTGCGCGGGGCCGAGTCCGGCGCGGCGTCTCCGGACACGAACAGGGCCATCTGATCGTCCGGGGACCCGGAGCCACCGTCCTGCCTCCGCGGGTCCGAGGCCCTCTCCCGCACCCGGTCCGGGAACGCGCCCGCCCGCGGGTCGGCGGCGCCTCCGGTCCCCGCCCGGCCGAAGGCGGCCGAGCTGTCCAGGTGGCTCAAGGCCTCCCGGACGGCCCGCTCCACGCCCTCTCGCACCGCCACGGCGTCCCGGAAACGCACCTCGGCCTTGGCGGGATGGACGTTCACGTCGACGGAGCCGTCGGCAACGGACAGGTCCACGAAGAGCCACGGCCGGGCCCCGGCGGGGATGGTCGTGCGGTACCCGCTCTCGACCGCTTTCACCAGAGCCGGATCCCGGAACGGGCGGCCGTTCACGTAGAGGTAGGCTCTGCGCACGCCGGCGTCGGCGGCGTCGGGCCGCTGGACGAGCCCCCGCACCTCGAGCCCACCCCCGGAGCCCCGGACCGGAATGAGCGTGGCGGCGGCCTCATCGCCCCAGATCTGGGCCACGCGCGCCGTCAGGTCGGCCGCCGCCGGCAGCTCGAGAACCGTCCGGTCGTCGGAACGGAGCACGAACGCCACCCCCGGATGGGCCAGAGCCAGCACCGTGACGGCCTCGGACACGGCCCGGCCCTCGGCGACCACGGTCTTGAGGAACTTGCCTCGGGCCGGCGCGTTGAAGAAAAGCGCCTGGACGTCCACCGTGGTGCCCCGCTGGCGGGCGCAGTCTTCGACCCCCTGGATGGCGCCGCCCGACACCCGGACTGCGGTGCCCACGTCGTCGTCGTCCCGGGTCTCCAGGCGCATTCGGCACACGGCGGCGATCGACGGCAACGCCTCCCCCCGGAAGCCGAAGCTCCGCACCCCCTGAAGGTCCTCTGCCTGGCGGATCTTGCTGGTGGCGTGGCGGTCCAGGGACAGCAGGGCGTCCTCCCGGCTCATGCCGATCCCGTCGTCCGCCACGCGGATGCGCCGCTTGCCGCCCCGCTCGACGTGGATCTCGACCCGCCCGGCCGACGCGTCCAGGGCGTTCTCCACGAGCTCCTTGACCACCGACGCGGGGCGCTCCACGACCTCGCCCGCGGCGATCTGGTTCGCCACGGCGTCGGGCAGGATCCGGATTCGTCGGGTCATGGGGGAATCCTACTCGACCAGCCCATAGAAGCGGAGAGCGTTGGCGGTGGTGTGGGCCGCCAGCTCATCGAGGGACTCGTCCCGGAGCCGGGCCACGGCCTCGGCCACGTGGCGAACCCAGGCCGGCTCGTTCCGCTTTCCCCGCCAGGGAACCGGGGCGAGGTAGGGCGAGTCGGTCTCCACCATGAGGCGGTCGGTGGGGACGGCCCGGACCTGGTGCGCCCCGGCGAAGCTCCCGAAGGTGACGATGCCCGTGAAGGAGACGTGGAGCCCGGCTTCCAGGGCCGCCTCAAGGAGGCGGTCGGAGCCGGTGAAGCAGTGCAGGACGCCGGTGACCCCCGGGGGAAGGTCCCGGATGAGCGCCTCCATGTCCTCGTCGGCGGACCGGGAGTGGATCACCAGGGGCAGGCCGGTGTCCGCGGCGAAGCCGACATGGGCCTCGAACACGCGCCGCTGGACGTCGCGAGGGGCGTTGTCGTAGAAGAAGTCCAGGCCGCACTCCCCCACCGCCACAACCTCCTCCTCGTCCAGGAGCGCCCGGACCCGACCCAGGACTTCGGGCGTGGCGGACCCGGCCTCGTGGGGGTGCACGCCCGCCGTCGTCCGGATGCCGGTGTCCCGGCGAGCCAGCTCCATCCCCGCCAGGGTGTCCCCGGGGTTCGAAGCCACGGCCACCATCCGCACCACCCCCGCCTCCCGGGCCCGGGCCAGGACCTCGTCCCGGTCGTCGTCGAAGGCCGGGTCCGTCAGGTGGCAGTGGCTGTCGAAGAACATAGCCGCATCAGGTGGGGAAAACGTGGGGCCCGGCAGCGCGCGCCACCGGGCCCCGTTTTCGTCCATCCGCCGGGTCAGACCGTCGCGGGCTCGGGCCGGGGCTTCCTGTCGCTCCGCTTGCCCTCGCCC
>DASWKP010000151.1:0-2957 GCA_036396575.1 Longimicrobiales bacterium
GCCAAGGGGCTGGAGTTCCCCGTGGTGTTCATCGCGGGGCTCGAAGACGGCCTCTTTCCGCTAGGCCGTACGTACGAGCAGCCATCGGAAATGGAAGAGGAGCGGCGCCTCTTCTACGTGGGCATCACCCGTGCACGGGACAAGCTCTGCTTGACCCATGCGCGGCAGCGCCGTCGCGCCGGGGAATTCATGCACGGGCGCCTTTCCCCCTTCGTGGAAGCGATTCCCGAAGCGCTGGTGGAAACGCGGCGATCGGCGGTGCTGGAGCGGACCGAGACGTACGCACCCCGGAGGCGGCGCCCACGGGACTCGGAGGATGAGCCGAGCTACGAGCCGTTCTACGAGGACCTCAGTCAGGACGCTCCGCGCTTCGTGAAGGGAGAGCGGGTCCTCCACCCCACCTTCGGGTCGGGTTCCGTGGTGGAGATCAGCGGCCTGGGCAAGGACACCAAGGTGACGGTGAACTTCGACAGCGTGGGCCGGAAGCGGCTCCTCATCCGTTACGCGGACCTGGAGAAGGACTGGGACCTGTGAACGGAACGTCGAGCTTCGGAGCGTGCGGGTCGGCGCCGGGATCCCGGGCGGGCGGGCCCGGGTCGAGTCCGTTGCGCTCCCGGAGGGGCCAGAAGGCCAGGGGCGCGTCCGGGAAGGGGAAGAAGTCGTCGGCCATGGCGTCGAGCACAGAGGCATCCCACGCGCCGCGGTCGGCCAGGGCGAGGCGACGCACCTTCTTGGCCAGGCGCAGGCTGAGGTCCCCGACGGGGTCCAGCCGGAACGGGCTCGACAGGTGCCGGTTGGCCAGGTAGTCGATCACGTAATCGAAGGACAGGGCCATGTAACGGTCCACCAGGGCGTCGGGAAGGTCGAAGCGGGACTTCTGGAGGACCTTCTCGAAGACCTGCATCCAGCGTTCGTCGCCCTGAAAGCGGATCATCCCCCGGAAGATCCGGCGATTGGTGCCGAAGCTGAAGATGGTGCGGCTCAGGACGCTGTCGAAGAGGGCGTCGGCGCTGGAGTGATCGTTGTCCATGACGACCCGCCGCGCCTTGCCCAGGAACTCTTCCCCCACGTGGACGTCCATGCGGTGCTCCCAGTAGGTGTGACCCATGGCCTGGGTCGTGCTGGTCAGGAGCAGCCTTCGGGGGACGAAGAGATTGTGGGCCACGGTGTCCGCCGCGAGGTGTGCCAGATAACCATATCCCACCGCCTGGAGGGCCTCGGTGTCGGCCGCCGCGAGGATCTCCTCACCGACGTGCCAGTTGTGGCAGTGGCGACCCTCCGGCGCGTATTTCTTGGCAAACGAGATATCCGCGGCGATGGAGCCGTAGAGAAACGGGATGGGATGGCGCGCCAGCAGGGCGCGCACCGCTGGCGGGAGAAGGTACAGGGCGGACAGGACCATCTCCCCCAGGGCCACGTGGGTTCCGGGGCCCCAGGCGAGAACAGGCTCGGGCACCAGGAGGATCCAGGCGAAGGCCAGCAGCCCCGCGGAGAGAAGACCCACTCGCGTCTTCAGGTGCCGCGTGCGGTCCCGCGCCGGTTGATCTCGGGCTCGGGCTCCAGATCGTGGTCCCGCTCCTCCGGCTCAGGGCGGGGTGCCTCTTCCCCGACCGGGGCGGGCTCCGCCTGGGCCGCGGCGTTCGCGCCCAACGATCGGGCTCCCGCCCGTACGCCACGGACCGTGGAGGCGGTATCGATGAAGATCTGCTCCGCTTCCGATTGGACGACCTCCATGAGCGCATTGAATTCCTCGATGCGCTCCTCCATCCGGTCCGAGGCCTGGTGCAAGCGATCCGTCAACGCCTTCACGGAGGCGTTGAGACGTTCCACGTCCGTCCGTAGCGCCCGCGTGATGAATTCCACGTTGTCGGCCACGTTCTGGCCCTGGTCCAGGAGGGGCCCCGCTCGGTCGACCGCCCGCCCCCACAGGGCGCGGACCGTGCCGTTCAGCCTTCGCGCCTGGAGGAGGGGGCCGAGCGCCACGAACAGGAGGATCGGGACAAAGACGCCAAGCACCACGAGGGACACGTCCGCCGCGGTCTGAAGGCCGTCCCGTGCCAACACCATGACCGTGGTGTCCGGTGCCGACCCCTGGATCGCGGGGAGGAGCGGGAGCGAACTCATGCGGGGATTCTAAGGCGAAGGGCGTGGTGCGAGCCAGCCCGAGGGGGTCAACGTGGGGGAAAGGCGATCCAGGGCAGGCACGCAACGTGCAGGGTCCGTACGGTGAGCCGGCCCCGGGGCGCCCCCGTGAGGGGCGCGGGTCCGGCGGGCCCCCGACCTCCCCTGGAGGAGACGCCACCATGTCCAGGTTGCCGCGCCCACGTGGCCCGGAATATGTTCGCGAACGGAAGGGCCGTGGCTCCGCCGCGGCGCTCCGTTCGAGGCCCCCAGCCACCCGATCCAAGCTCTCGGAGTCGATGAGCACCTTCGTCGTCGAGGGGGGACATCCCCTCAGCGGGAGCATCCGTCCCGCCGGGAACAAGAACGCGGCGCTCCCATGCCTGTGCGCGGCGGTCCTCTCCGCCGAGCCGGTCGTCCTCCACAACGTCCCGAAGATCCGGGACGTCGACACCCTTCTCGAAGTGCTTCAGTCCGTGGGCGCCGACGCCCGCTGGACCGGTCCCAACACGGTCACGGTGGACGCTTCCGGCGTGTCCGTCGGCCGGGTGGATCGGGAGCAGGCAGCGCGGATCCGGGGTTCTCTGCTCCTGGCCGGGCCTCTGCTGGGGCGGTTCGGCAAGGTCGAGCTCCCGCCACCCGGCGGTGACGTCATCGGTCGCCGCCGCATGGATACGCACTTCATGGCCTTCGAGGCACTGGGCGCCCGGGTGAATCTGGAAGGGGACTTCGCCATCGAGACCGAGGGCCTGGTGGGTGCCGACATGTTCCTGGACGAGCCGTCCGTCACCGGCACCGAGAACGCGATCATGGCGGCGGTCACGGCCAGGGGGGAC
>DASWKP010000152.1:0-3865 GCA_036396575.1 Longimicrobiales bacterium
AACGCTACGCACGGTCCTGCGGGAGGTCTTCGACATCGCCCAGGACCGGGGCATCCTCAGGGGCAAGGTCTTCGATGCCCAGGTGGTCCTCGTCGGGGGAGCCCTGCTTCTGGTGAACATCGGCGTGACCGCCGCGGCGGCGGCGGCTCAGGCATACGGCGTGGACGTGTTGGGGCTCCAGGGGGAGGCGGTCACTCTGCTGGACCGGAGCGTGGCGACCCTGCTGGCCTTCCTCTCCATCTGGGTCCTTTTCCTGGGGTGCTACCGGTACCTGCCCGCGCGGTTCGTCCCGTGGCGGACGGCGGTGGCCGCGGCGACCTTCACCGCCGTGTTCCACGAAGTGCTCAAGTTCGGGTTTGGCTGGTACGCCATCGAGCTGGCCGACTACGGGACCACTTACGGCAATCTGGTCACTGTGGCGGTGCTCTTCCTCTGGATCTATTACGAATCGGTGGTGTTCATCCTGGGAGGTGAGGTGGCTCAGGTCTGGACCATGCGACGGGCGCGCCGGGTGAAGACCCGGAGCGCCCTCTTCGGGTCCGAATGGGCTTTTCTCCGGGAAGGTGCCCGTTCGGGACCTGCCCGAACCGAACCGGATCGAATGGACCCACCTCCAGCCGAGGGCGACGCGGACGCATGAGATCCTGTTGGTGGAGCTTGGCGCCGGCTCTGGTCGCGAGCCTGCTCGTGCCCGCATCCGCCCTGGCTCAGGGCCTGCTGATGGACGGGGAGGACGATGAGGTCCTCTTCCACTCCAGGGTCCTGGAGCGCGAGGTGCTCCAGGATGCGCCCTTGATTCCCCACGACGGCCGTTACGTGGTGGTCCATCTCGCGGAGAACCGGGTCTTCGTCTTCGAGGGCGCCCGGGCGATCTGGTCCGCCCCCGCCGGTACGGGAACCGGCTTCGAGTTGGAGACGAGTCGCCACAGTTGGAAGTTCACGACACCCCGGGGCATCATGCGGGTCTGGAGGATGGAGAAGGACCCCATGTGGGAAGCGCCCGACTGGCACTTCATCGAGAGGGGGCGGCCGGTTCCGCCCGACGATCATCCCTCCCGGTTGATCCCCGGCGGAATGGGTACCACCGCCATCTATCTCGGAGATGGCATCGCCATCCACGGCACCGGCTCCCCTGAGCTGATCCTGCGGCCGGATCCGGAGCGCCGACGCGTGAGCCACGGCTGCATCCGCTTGACGAACGAAGCGGCCCGGCAGCTCATGCACATGGTGGAGGTCGGCACCCCCGTCCTCATCTACTGAAGAGGCGCGCCGCTCCGTGCTCCGCTCCGCCCCATGACTGAGACTCCGGGCCGCAAGGTCGTGGCCACGAACCGCAAGGCTCGCCATGAGTACGAGATTCTCGAGACGTTCGAGGCGGGCATCGTCCTCAGGGGGCCCGAGGTGAAGTCGATCCGGGATGGCAAGATCGCCTTCCGGGACGCCTTCGCCCGCATCGAGGGTGGGGAGATCTTCCTCTACGACCTCCACATCTCCCCGTACGAGCAGGCCAACCGATACAACGAGGATCCCGTGCGTACACGCAAGCTCCTCCTGCACCGGTACGAGATTCGACGGCTCATCGGCAAGGTGGAGGAAAAGGGCCTCACCCTCATTCCCCTCGAGCTCTACTTCCGGAGGAGCCACGCCAAGGTCCTTCTCGGCCTGGCGCGGGGCCGCAAGCTCTACGACCGCCGGGAGAAGCTCAAGCGCAGGACGCAGGAGCGCGAGGCCCGCCGGGCCGTGGATGGCGCGCAGTGAGCGGGCGCGACCCCATGAATCGAGTCGGGTGGCGACGGTCGAGAGCCTTCCTGGGCACCTGGGTGATGGCGGCCATGGCCGTGGCCGCGCCTCAGGGGGCGGCGGCACAGGATGTCCCGCCTCTCCGCATCCGGGGTCCCGGCGACCAGGTCCGCTCGGTAGTGACGGCCGAACATCGCGGATACCACGCGGTGCCGGCGTCGGCGCTCATCGGCCTGGGGTGGTCGCTGGAATCCAGGGATGGAGAGTGGCTCGTGAGGCACCCCTCGGGGACGACGCTCCGCCTGGTGGAGGGCAGTCCCTTCTTCCACTGGAACGACGATCTTCGCCAGCTCGTCGGCGCGCCCTACGTCTTTGGAGAGGACGTCTACATCCCGGTCCAGCTTCTGCTGGACTACTTTCCGGCGAGGCTTCCCGAGGCCTACACGCTCACGGGGGCCGCTGGGGAGGAGCCCACCCTCCGGGTCCTGGACCCCGCCCATTGGTCCGGATCATCCCCCGGAGCGGCCACCGCCCCGCGAGCCGAGGCGGTGGCGCCCTCTCCGGTCGAGCCTCCCCCCGGGGCCACCCAACGGGCTCCGGGGGCAGAGGTGCCCCGCGTCGTGATCATCGACGCCGGCCACGGCGGCCGGGATCCGGGCACGACGGGGGCGAGCGGCACCCGGGAGAAGGACGTGGCCTTGGCGGTCGCCCGGGCCCTGGCACGGGAGCTGGAGGGCGTCCCTGGGCTCGAGGTCCACCTGACCCGCGACACCGACCTCCTGGTGCCCATCTGGCGCCGGGGCCAGTGGGCGACGGACCGGAAGGGTGAACGTCCGGGAATCTTCATCTCCCTCCACGCCAACGCGTTACCGGGCCAGCCCTCCGTGAGGGGCTACGAGACGTACTTCCTGTCCGAGGCCCGCACCGACCACGAGCGGCGGGTGGTGGCCAACGAGAACGCCCCGCTCGCCATAGATCGGGAGGACGGCACCGACGTGGACGATCCGGGCCTCGACTTCATCCTCAAGGAGCTTCGCAACCTGGACCACCAGCACTGGTCGGCCCTCTTCGCCGAGTTGGTCCAGGAGGAGCTGCGTGGGGTTCACCCGGGTCCGGATCGGGGCGTCAAGCAGGGCTCTCTGGCGGTCATCACCAACTCCCTCATGCCTTCGGTCCTCATCGAGATGGGCTTCCTCTCGAATCGAGACGAGGAGCGGCTTCTCAACCGGGAGACCTTCCAGGAGGACGTTGCCCGGGCGGTGGCCTCCGCGGTATCCAGGTTCTTCCGGCGCTACCCCCCCGGCCAGGCCGGGGCGGTGGGGAGGGATCCGGCGGGCCGGGTCGTGCGGTGACCCCGCGCCGGGGGCTCCTGCCCGTCGCCGTTCTTTCCCTGGGCGGCTGTATCTACTTCAACTCCCTCTACAACGCCCAACGCGTCTTCCAGGAGGCCGAAGGCCACCGATGGGCGGGCCGCGAGGCTGAAGCCCGTGCCCTCTACGATTCGGTCGTCATCAAGGCCGCCCGCTCCTACCGGAAGGAGCCTACGGGGCCGTGGGCCGACGACGCCCTGTACGTCCTGGGGAGGGCGTACGTGCGGCGGGGTGACTGGAAGGAGGCGAGGGAGGCGCTGGAGCTGGCCGCCGAGCTCACCGACGACGAGGCGATCCGCTACGGAGCCCTCCTCTATCTCGGGGTCGTGGCGGGGACCACGGGCGCGCCGGCCAGGGGCATCGAGCTCCTCAACGAAGCCATTCGAGGCCTCCCCGACGAAGAGATCCGGGGGGAGGGGCACCTGTGGCGGGCCAGGTTGCTGCTCGCCGCCGGCCGGGTGGACGAGGGCTGGTGGAACCTCGACCGGGCCGCGGAGGCGCACTCCCGCTATGCCGTTCCGGCCCATCTGGAAGGTCTGCTCTGGGGCATCGTGCGCAACGAACCGTCGCGCGCTCGGGGCGGAGTGGATCGGCTCCTGTCTCGGGGGGAGGGTCACGCAAGGAGTGACACGCTCCTGGCCCTGATTGGCGTCGCGCGCAGCGCGTGGGGGCCCGCCCCGGCCGCGGCGCTGCTGGAGCGCGGCGAGCAAGCGCCCTGGCCAAGGGAGGAGAGGGACAGGGTCCTGAACCTCCGC
>DASWKP010000153.1:0-21798 GCA_036396575.1 Longimicrobiales bacterium
GTCGGTGTTCCGGACCGTGCGGCCCCGGAAGGAGCCCAGGTGATCCAGGGTGACCCGGTCGAAGACGTGGAACGTATTCACCGCCTCATCCTGATCCGTCGTCACCCAATACCCGCCCCGCTCCTCCGCATCGGCACACGCGTACAGGACGATCCCCTCCGCCTGATGGGGAAAGAACGTCTCGGGGATGATCTCGCCCCGGAACGCTCCGCCGAGCGTATACCCCTTGATCATGGAGGCGCCCTCCCGCTCCTCCGCCACCAGGAGGCGGTCGTGGTCCGGATCGGCCGCGATGGACTCCACAACGCGCAGCACTCCGTCCCCCTCGGTGTCGCCGAAGGTGTTCAGCAGGGTAGCCTCGACGCCCCCGTCACCCATGCCCACCCGGTAGTGGCGCACCCTCTCCCCCAGGAGGTCGTCGGCTGGGATGACGTCCTCCTCGAACTCGTAGTTGTCCGTGATGAACGTCGAGTAGGCGCCTGCCGCCTCGGCGACGATGGCGATCCCGTAGGGCTTGACGAGCTCGTTCTCTCCATAGGTCCCGAGGGAGGCGAATCCGGGAAGGGCGAAGACCTGCACCCGGGCGTTGTCGCGTTCCACCACGAAGACCACGTCATCCACCACGGCGAGGCCGTTGGGACGGTCCATCCGCCCCGGACCCGTGCCCTCCCCGCCCACGCGCCGCAGGACCTCCCCCGTGGAGGCGTCGGAAACGACGATGACGTCGGTCTCCTTGGCGGTGGCCAGGAGCCAGTGCTCGCCTTCCGGCCCGTGCCAGACGGCGGGGGAGTCGATGTTGTCCACGGTGTCACGAGGGGTTTGCCAGGCCTCGGCGATGACCGCCACGCGGTCCGCGCTGACGGGCTCCGTGCCCCCGGTGGCGTCTCCGGCCCCGGGTCGGTCATCCCCCCGGTGCGGGGCCTCTCCACATCCCGCGATCAGCAGCGCCGTCAGGGCGCCGCGGAAGATCCGGACGGAGGGACCCGTCACCACGCCATCCGCACGCCCAGGCGGCCCCACACGCCGTAGTACTCCATCTGGATCGGCCGCTCGCGGATCCCCTGATACGCCACGAGGGGCTCGTTCGTGAGGTTGATCAGCTCCAGAAAGACGCGACTGCGGCCATTGACCTGGTAGCTCGCCGTCACGTCGAGCTGGATGTGATTGTCGATGTATACGTCCTCGAAGGCCTCTTCCGCGTACTCTTCCACGTAGCTGTTGTGGTGATTGACGCTGACCTGGCTGGCGAAGCCCGAGCGGTCGTAGCTGATCGCGGCATTGAAGACGTGATCGGACTGCCCCTGGAGGCGCGCGATGCGCCCGTTGGGCAGCTCGGCCTCAGAGTCGGTGAACGTGTAGTTGCCGTACACTCCGAAGCCGCCCCCGAGGGGCCGCTGCAGGGCCATCTCGACGCCCCGGATCCATCCGGACCTGCCATTCCGTGGCTGTTCCGTGTCGCCGCCCAGGGCGTTCTCCTCGATGAACGAGAAGATGGGATCCGTGACGTCCTTGTAGAACAGGCCCGCCGACACGACGCCGATGCGTCGGTTGTAGTGCTCGAAGAGGGCGTCGAAGCTCCTCGCGATCATGGGTTCCAGGCTCGGGTTGCCCAGGGCCAGATCCTCGTCGTCCCGCACTCGGTACGGCACGAGGTCGAAGAAGTTG
This sequence comes from Longimicrobiales bacterium, assembly GCA_036396575.1. Lineage (GTDB taxonomy): Bacteria > Gemmatimonadota > Gemmatimonadetes > Longimicrobiales > Gaopeijiaceae > DASWKP01. The sequence goes on from DASWKP010000153.1 coordinate 1,666, forward strand.
GGCCTCTGAAGCGTGGTGGTGAACGCCCCCCGCAGGTTGGTGTTCCGGCCCACGGCCCAGCGGGCGTGGAGCATGGGAAACACCTGTTCGTAGCTCCGTGCGCCGGTCACCGCGGTGAGCGTCTCCTCCTCCGAGTCCCACTCGTTGCCCCGGGTCTCGACACGCGTCTGTTCGAAGCGGACGCCCGGCAGCAGGAGGAAGCTCGGGGTCACGTTGATCTCAGCCATGACGTAGGCGGCGAGGACGCGCTCGTCCAGGTCGTAGTCCTCGGTCTCCGCCTCGAGGTCGACCTCGTGCTCCAGCCGGGAGCGAAACCGATCCACGAAGGCGGTCACCTGGTCGGGGCTGGTACCGAATTCCGGGAGGGCGTAGTTGCCCGGGTCCCGGAGGCTCTCGCCGAACGGCTCCCCGTAGTCGACGCCCAGAATGAGGTCGCCATCCTCGAGCTCGTAGGCCTCCTCGACCACGTTCCGGACCTTGTTCTTGTCCCGGATCTTGGCCCCGAACTTGAGCCTGCCGGTGGCCTCCCCGAGGGCGAACGGGAGGGACAGGTCGACCTGACCCACGCGGTCGGTATCCTCGGTGTCGCTGGAGGCGGGCTCGATGGAGTCAAAGAGGTAGCTCCCCGCGATGGTCGAGGGGTTGGATCGGATGTCGTCCGGATCGCTGATTGAGGGGGAAAACGACACGTCCTCCAGGATCCACGCGATCTCCGTGTCGAAGGGTGTGTGCTCCAACGAGCGGGTCCAGCCCACCCGGTAGTCGAGCGTGGCGCCGCCCAGGAGGTGCTCGCCGTCCAGCGCGACGCTGTACGTGCGGAGGCTCTCCTGCCGGTTCTTGTGTTGCCACTCCAGCTCGCCGTCCTCCACCACGCTGATCAGGCGCCTGCGTTGCTCGGTGTCCGTCATGTTGGTGAAGATGGCGGTGAGCCCCAGAGCCGAAGTCTCGTCGAAGCGATAGTCCAGCGACGCCGTGCCCCCCAGGCGTTGCCGAGAGAGACTGTAGTGCCGCACCTCCAGCTCCTCGAGGACATCGTCGGACGGGCCCTCGTCACCCAGATCGTAGACGGGCTCCAGGTCGTCGGACCCGAAGCTCCTGTGACTCCAGGAGCCGTTCACGAGATATCCGAAGCGACCGTCGGCGGAGCGGCTGCCATAGGTCATCGTGCCGGAGCCCGCCGGCTCGTCCCTGATCGGAGCGAAACCGCCCGCGGCCTCCATGGAGAACAGCCGGGCCGCCGGGGCTCGACGGGTGACCAGGTTGACGCTCCCGCCGATGGCGTCCGCGTCCATGTCGGGAAGGAGGGCCTTGGACACCTCGATGGACTCGAGGATGTCCACGGGCACGGCGTCCAGGGCGATCTGTCGCGCATCGCCCTCGGGCGAGGGAATCTGAAGGCCGTTGAAGGTGACCTGGGTGTTGGCGGCCGAGCCGCCCCGAATCTGGATGTACCGGCCCTCGCCCTGGTCTCGGGCGATCGCGATCCCGGGGATGCGCTGGACGGCTTCGGGGGCGCTGGCATCGGGAAAGCGCCCCATCTGATCGGACGCCACGACGTTGATGATGTTGGGAGCGTTCTTCTGCCGGCTGAGGGCCTCGGCCTGAACCATGGCCCGCGCCCCCAGCACGGTGATTCCCTCGAGGGCGACGGGCGCCACGCCCACCGTGAAGTCCACCGACGAGGTCTCGCCGGAGCGCACCGTGACCGGCCGGCTCAGGTTCTCGTGACCGATGAAGGTGAGGGTCAGGGTCCGGTCACCCGCCGGGACCCGAGGTAGCAAGAAGCGACCGCCGGCCTGCGTGATGGCCGACAGGGGCGTCCCGTCAACGGTGACCGCCGCTCCGACCAGAGGGGTACCCGTGCCGGCCTGAACGGCCCGCCCGGTCACGCTCCCGGCACCCACGCTCCCGGCACCTTGGGCCGAGAGCGATCCGGACATCGCCAACGACCCCGCCAACACCATGGCGACAACCCAGCCCGACCTGCCAACACCACATACGTACATTCCGCCTCCTCGGCCATGTCAGGGATTCCTGCATGGCGGAGGATAGTGCGCGGTGGGAACGACCCGGTGCCCGACTCGTAACATGTCCCGGTCGGAGTGGTAACCAGGCGGCTCGCGGAAGCGCCGGAAGGCGGTCGAAGCGCCGCTCCCGGTAGGAACGTCAGAACGCTACGCCCACCGCCCCGCACAGCCAGCGGATGAATCCGGCTCCGGACCGGCAGCGCGCCGTGAAGTCGTCCAGGAAGCCCGGCGTGGTAACGTCCTTCTCGGAAAGGCTCGCCACGCCGATGAAGTCCTTGCGGCGCAGGTCGTCCACCAGGGGATGCTCCTTGTCGAAGCCACTCGGCGCCCGGCTCAATGTGTCTCCCGCCAGCTCGAAAGCACCACCGAAGGGTGGGCCCTTGGCCTTCGTCCACCCCCTGGCGTCGTCGACGATGGCTTCGCGGATGGCGCGGAGCGTCGGGCCGTCGGGATGCCAGATGCCGATGCCCAGGAAGACCTGTGCCGGCTCCAGGTGAAGGTAGAAGCCCGGCGCGTGGGCGTCCTTGCCGGCGGTGTGGCGGAACTGGATGCCCGTGTGCGTCTTGTACGGGCTCTTGTCCTTCGAGAAGCGCACGTCACGGTGGATGCGGAAGAGCGAGCCCCCCTGCTTGCGCGGATCGGCCCGGAAGTGGGGGCTGATCGCGTCGAGGCGGGGCCCGAAGTCCATGATGAAGCGAAGGGCCGGCTCCCGCAGGTCCGACTCGTAGCGGTCCCGGTTGGCATGGAACCACTCCCGGTCGTTGTGGGCGGCCAGCTCCTCGAGGAACCGAAACAGCGCGGGGGAGAAGTGGGCGTCGGGCATGAGCGGCTCGGGGGATGTGGGGGCTCCGTGTGTATACCGGCACGATGCCCTCGGACGATGCCTTCGCCGGTCGCGCGGGGCAAGGCGCTGGTGCCCCGCGCGATCCCTTCGCTCAATCCCGGCTCAGCGACTCCGTGGGATCCGCCGCCGCTGCCTTTCGGGCGGGCAGGTACGACGCCGTCAGGGCAACGCCCGCCAGGACGAGCGCCGCGGCCGCCAGCGTCCCGGCGGATGCCGTCCCCACCCCCGTGACCGATGCTTGGAGGACCCTTCTGACCAGCGGCGCGCCCGCCACCCCCGCCGCCAGCCCCAGGGCCAGGGTCCGGCCCGCTCCGCCCAGGGCGTGCCGGAGCAGCGTGCTCCTGGAGGCCCCCAACGCCACGCGGATCCCCATCTCGTGGCGCCTGCGTCCCATGGTGAACGCCATGACCCCGTACACGCCCACGGCGCCCAGGGCGAGCGCCAGCAGCGCGAAGAGGCCGAAGAGCCGAGCCGTCATGGAGAGGCCGCGGTACGACCGAGCTACCACGTCCTCCACGGTGCGCACACTGGACACGGGCACCGCCGGGTCCACGGCCCACACGGCCTCCTTCAGGGTGGGGAGCAGCTCCAGAGGCGGGCCCTCGGTGTGCACCACCACCTGCATGGTGCGCCACGCCCAATCCCGGTGGGGGATGTAGACGGTCGAGGTGGTGGGGCCATCAAGGCTCTCCTCCCGGACGTCCTCCACGATGCCCGCGACGGTGAGCCACACCACGCCCTCGGGCCCGTAGAAGGTACGTCCCAGAGCATTCCCGTCGGGCCAGAAGCGATCCGCCAGGGTCCGGTTGACGAGGACGTGCTTCGGGCCGTCCGCCTCGTCCCGCCGGTCCAGGAAGCGGCCCTCGACGAGCCGGAATCCCATGGTCTCGGCGTAGCCGGTCCCCACCAGGCGGTGCGTGGCCGTGGGCTGGGCCTCTCCCTCGGGGCGCTCGAAGCCTTCGGGCGTGATGGAGATGCGACTCCGCCCGAGGTCCAGGGGAAGACGGGACGCCACGCCCGCCGCGCGCACACCCGGCGCCCTCACCAGTTCCTCTCTCACCGAACGGAAGTATGCCAGGACCGAAGCGTCATCCGGGTAGCGCCCCGGGGGCGCGGTCAGGCGGAACGTGAGCCGTCGCTCCGCCTCGAAGCCGGGATCCACGGAGGCCGTGGCCCACACGCCCCGGGCCAGGAGCGAGGCCCCGAAGACCACCATGAGGGCCAGAGCCACCTGGCTCGCCGCCAGGACGTGGTGGAGCCGGTGCTCTCCCCGGCTCACGCGGGCGCCGCGGGAGCCCGACAGGCCGACGTTGGAGGACGTGCCCGCGGCCCGCAGGGCCGGGAGGGCCCCGAACGCCAGGGACGTCACGAGCGAGGCGGCCAGAGTGAAGGCCACGACACGTCCCCCGGTGACCGTGGTTCCCCCCGGGAGGGGCAAGGCGCCCAGCAGGAGGTCCCGGGTGAGGTACGCCGCCAGGAGGCCGGCGCCCCCCGCCACCAATCCGAGGACGGCGCTCTCCGTCAGGAGGTGCGCGACGATGCGCCCCCGGCCGGCGCCCAGCGCCGAGCGTACGGCCAGCTCCGTCTCGCCGGCGGCGTTCCGGGCCAGGAGGAGGTTGGCGGCGTTGACGCAGGCGATGAGGAGCACCAGGAGTACCGCGCCCGACAGGGCGAGGAGGTGCGGCCTGACGTTGGCTGCCCTGTCTTCGGCGAGGCTCACGACGCTGGCGGACAGCACACGGGCTTCCCCGAACCATCCGGACTTGCGCTCCCCGACCCGGAGGGCGAAGCGCCGGATCTCCTCGTTGGCCGCCGCGAGGCTCACGCCTTCGCGGAGGCGCCCCACGGCCTGCATGAAGTACGAGTCCCCGTACTCGGTCGCGGTCCGGTCCACGGTGACCGGGATCCAGGCGTCCACGTTTCCCTGGAGCGCGCGGTGCTCGGCGGGCATGATCCCGACGACCACGCGGTACGCGGAGCCCTCGTCCTGGAGGTCGATCCGCCGTCCCAGGACGCTCCGGTCTCCCGCGAAGCGCTCCATCCAGAGCCGGTGGGACAGAACGACCACCGGCTCGGCGCCGGGACGGGAGTCCTCGTCGGTGAAGCCACGGCCCAGAGCGGGAGCCACGCCCACCATGCCGAAATGGTCGCCCATGACTTCGCTGCCGAACAGCTCCACGGGCTCGCCCCCCTCGCCCAGCGTCATGAGCTGGCCCCCCATGCCCGAGACCGCCTCGAACGATGTCGTCTCCTCCCGGAGCCAGTCCACCACCTCACGGCTGAATTCGCCGGTGGGCCAGACCACCACCATGCGCTGGGGCTCCGGGTAGGGCAGGGAGGTGAGGAGCACTCCGTCCACGGCGCCGAAGATGGCGGCGTTGGCGCCGATGCCCAGGGCCAGCGTGGCCACGATGCCCGCCGCGAACGCGGGGTTGCGCCGCAGCCGTCGTGACGCGAAGCGAACGTCCTGGGCCGTGCGCGCGAGCCAGCGGTCGCCGGCCGGTCCGGTGGAAGCGCCGGCGGTCTGACCGCGCAGGGCCGCCCGCCACTCCCTCACCAGCGTGAGGGTCAGGTCGCCGGCCAGATGGAGGCCCCCCCGGAGGGTGCCCGGCGCTCCCCGGTCGGCGCTCTCCTCAAGGCATTCCCGCGCCTCTTCCGCCATGGCGTCGCCCCAATCCCGGCGGAACGCGGGAGGCAGAAGGCGGAGCGCCGCCCGGTACAGGGCGAGGGCCAGACGCGTGACGCCCGTCATGCCGACCCGACCGGCCCAGCGGGTTGGAGGTCCTTGGTGCGGGCGATACCGAGGAGCTCCTCCATGCGGCCGACCTCCTCGGCCGCCGCCCCTCGTCCCGACTGCGTCAGGGCGTAGTATCGCTTGCGCTCGTCGCGCTGGGAGCTGGGGGGTGGCGCCTCCACCTCCACGATCCATGCCCGGCCCGCGAGGCGCTTGATGGCGCCGTAGAGCGTGCCTGGCCCCATGTCCACGCGGCCGTCGGTACGCTGGCGGATGTCCAGCTTGATGCCGTGTCCGTGCTTGGGCCCGTCGAGGAGCGCCAGAAGTACGCGGAATTCGGCGGAAGGGATGGGTGAGACATGGTCGGTGGGCATGAGCGTCACTCGCAAGAATATCGAAGAACGATACTACGTTGTGCGATATTTAATCACTACGAGCGCGCTTTTCAAGAGGGGCGTCGGGCGGGAATCGTTGGTGGAACTCCAAGACAGCACATAGATTGTCCGAGCGTTGTCCAACCCTCATCCTACCCCGGTTAAAGGTGTCCACGGAAGACCAGAAACCCCTCAAGGGGATGGCCAAGTCCATCAGCTCGCTCTTCGGAGAGATGCAGCGGGCGCAGATGGAGGCTGAGGAAGCCGACGAGGCCGAAGCGACCAGCGAGGAGGAGTCCGAGCAGTCGGAGCTGCCCCTGGAGGATGAGGCGCCCCGTCCGGTGACGCCCGCGGCCCACGGTGTCCAGGAGACGCTGGAGACGGCGGATCTCTACATGGACATGGAGCTCATGGCCGTGCCGGAGGAGGAGCCGGTCGAGGAGCCGGAGCGCCTCACGCTCGCCGAACGGGATCCGGGCGTGCCTCTGGGTGACGACCAGGGCGGGGACGTGATCTCCCTGGACGACGAACTGGGTGACGACGTGGACGTCGCGGCCATCGTGGAGCAGGCGTCCGAGGAGGGCGATCCGTGGGAGGAGAGCGGGGACCCGGACGCGGGGGCGGAGCCTGAGGCAGAGGCCGAAATCGAAGTCGCGGCCGAGGCGGAGCCCGAGGCCGAGGCCGAAGTCGAAGTCGCGGCCGAGGCGGAGCCCGAGGCGGAGACCGAGGCGGAGCCCGACGCTCAAGAGGTCGAAGAGGTCGACATCGCGGCCGCGCCCGGGGACGAGTGGGCGGACCCCTGGACGGACGCTTCGGCGGACGAGCCCGAGGACGCGGCGCCAGAGGTCCACGCCGATTCCGCCCCCTCCGCCGACGACGCCGTCCGGAGCATGATGGAGGCGGTGGACGCCTACCTGGCCGCCGGCTTCGCCCACCGGGAAGAGGCGGCTCGACGGGTCCGGGAGGAGGGGACCCGGCTGAGGGACCTGGGGGTCGTTGACGCTACCGCCGACGCGGTGGAGCGCCTCGCGCTGGCCGCCGAGGGTGACGCGGGCCTGGACGCGTCGGTGGCCCTGGCCCAGCTCCTCACCAGCGCCAGGGTGGCGGGCCTCATCGCGCGGCGGCTCGGCGCCGCCCGCCGGGAGGAGCAGCGCAACGAGCTGATCGCGGTGGCGTCGCGCCTGGGCCAGCCCATGGCGCTGGCTCTCGGCGACGCCCTCTCGGACACGGACGACCGCTCGTCACGCCGGGCCTACATGGAGGCCCTGGTCGCTCTCGGGAGCGACGGTATGGAGGTCGTGGCGGCGATGGTGAGCGATCCCCGCTGGTTCGTGGCCCGGAACGCGGTCCTCATCCTCGGACAAGCCGGCGGCGAGCGGGCGGTCCAGCACCTGACCACCACGCTGTCCCACGACGACGCCCGGGTGCGGAAGGAGACCCTCCTGGCCCTCGCCAAGATCGGGGGCGACGACGCCGCCACTCTGGTCTACGGCAAGCTCGAGGACTCGAACGACGACGTGCGCGCCGCGGCGGCCATGGCGGCCGGAGCCCTGGCTAACCTACTCCCGGTGGAGAAGGCGCAGCGTCCCCTCATGGCCCTCCTGGACAAGGAGAGCAACACGGAGGTGCAGGTGGCCGTCCTCCAGGCCCTGGGCCAGATCGGCGATCCCGGCGCCGTGAACCAGATCGAGAAGCGGGCTGTGACCTCTTTCCTGTCCCGCCCGCCCACGGAAGTCCGCATCGCGGCTTACCGGGCCCTGGCGGCCATCGGTACGCCCCATGCCATGCAGGTTCTCGAGGCCGCCGCCGATGACAAAGACGTCGCGGTCAAGTCCACGGTGAAGGGTCTGCTCCGGGAAACCTGACGGCCACCCTTCACACCCGCATCAAGACCTTCCGCAGGGCGCCCGCCAGGATAAGCCCCTCCCTCAACCCCTCCCAACGCGACTGGAAGGCGTCCCCTCTGGAATGGGAGAAAAGCCCCGTGACCGTGGCGTGTCGGGCCACCTCCGGCCCCAGGTGCCGGGCCAGCCGCAGCGTCTCCGAGAACGGAATGAGGCGGTCGCCCCGCCCGTGCAGGAGCTGGGTCGGTCGGGTGACGCTCCCGAGGAACGGAGCCGGCTCCGTCAGGGGAGAGACGGTCCGGGCCGCCGTCGCCAGGCCTCGCACCAGATCCTCCACGGCCTCGGGGGCGGGCTCCCGGCCGGCGGGTGGGGCGAAGAGGCGAAAGACCTCCCGCTCCGCGGCGTCCAGTCCCGCGGCCAACTCCTCCTTGAGGGCGTCCAGCGTCGGGTCCCAGGCGTCCACGCGCCGGTCGCCCGCGTCGGCGGCGATCGCGTGGAGGGCCTCGGCCACCCGGGTGTCACCCTCGTGACCCGGAACGGCGGTGAGGTGGTTGGCGCCCACGATCCAGCGACCGTAGGGATCCGGGGCGAGGTGGTGCCTCACCCCCTCCCACTCGTGGAAGCCCGTGAACTGAAAGCGGAGCGTCCGCTCGAGGTCGCAGTAGCCCCCGAAGCCCACCGCGGCGGCGATGCCGTCGTCCTCACCCGCCAGCGAAGAGGCGATGACCGCCTGGGGCGCGCCGAAGGAGAATCCCATGAGGCCCACCCGCGCACCGGACGAAAGGACGCCCAGGGACCGGAGTCGCGCGACGGCACTCTCGACCGTCGGGGCCGTAGCCTCCGGCGCCAGGCGGAGGCGGGTCCATTCAGGGACCTCGGGGATCAGGACCGCCGCCCCGGACGCCGCGAGCGCACGGGAGAAGCGCTGGAGCGTCGGGTGCGCCCGCCCTGGCCGGGTGATGCCGTGGAGGAGGATCCATACCGGCGACACGCCGGCCCGGAACCCCGGAGGGAGCACGAGCGTGGCCGGGACGGTGCTGCCGTCCCGCTCCATGGATTCCTCCCGCTCCCGGGCGGGGGCCCAGCCGGTAAGCCAGCTCCGACTGTAGCGCAGTACGCGTGGAACGCCTCGCATCATGAGCCAAGTTAGCTGTGGGCATATATTGGGGTGAATCTCATGGCTCGCCCCAAACGGCGGGCGAAGGAAGACTCAAACGGGAACGGTGACATGAGCGCACGCCTCGCACTGCTGGCCCTGATCGGCCTCCTCTGCCTCCCCGGGTGCTCGACCAGCTCGGTCGGCGCCGGACGGGAGGCCATCCGGCCCGCCCAGGGCCGCCCCTACAGCCAGGCCGTCCGCTACGGCGACACGTACTACCTGTCAGGCAAGGTGGGTGCCACCGGCCAGACCCGAGCCATGACCGAGGGCCGCGCCGCCGCCGAGGTGCGCAACATCATGGAGAGCTTCCGGGATCTCCTCACCGAGCTGGGCCTGGACTTCGGTGATGTGGTCATGGCCACGGTGTTCCTGACGGACATCGCCGACTACTCGGCGATGAACGACGTGTACGCCGAGTACTTCCCGGCGAACCCGCCGGCCCGGGAGACGGTGGCCGTGCGGGACCTGGTGGGCGGCGCCGCCGTGGAGATCAGCTTCATCGTGGGCGGCGGGCGCTGACTCCGGTGCCGCGTCCCGCCACGGATCCCGCGCCGCGTGCGGTGACGGTGCCGTGACAGGTGCCGCGACGGGCTCCGCGCTGGGTCGCCGGCGCTTCCTGTCCGCGCTGGGGGCGTCCGCCCTGGCATGGCCCCGCGTGGTGGAGGGCCTGGCCCTTCGCCTCCAGGAGGGCGGGGGTCCCGGGGACGAGGCGTTCTGGGCGGTGGTCCGGGGCCACTTCCTCATCCCGGAGGACCGGATCTACCTGAACAACGGGACGCTGGGCGCCACGCCCCGCATCGTCGTGGACGCGGTGGACGAGCACACCCGGCGCACGGCGATGACGTATCCCCCGGGCGTGGCGTGGGAGGACCTCAAGGGCGCCCTGGCGGCCCTGTTGGACGGCGACGCCGACGGCTTCGTTCTGCCGCGCAACACGACCGAGGCAATGAGCTTCGTGGCCAACGGGCTGGACATCGGCCCCGGAGACGAGGTGCTGACCACCGACCACGAGCACATCGGTGGACTGTGCCCCTGGCAGCTCGTCACCACGCGGCGGGGGGCCGCGCTGAAGACCGTGAGCCTCCCGGCGCCCGCCCGCTCCTCCCGGGAGCTGCTGGACGTGGTGTGGGCCGGCGTCACCGGGCGCACCCGGGTCATCAGCGTCTCTCACGTGACCTTCACGAACGGGACGACCCTGCCCGTGACCGAGCTGGCGCGGCGCGCCGCCGGGGCGGGCATCGTCCTCGTGGTGGACGGGGCCCATCCTCCCGGGATGATGCGGGTCAGCCTCCGGGATGTGGGCGGCGACTTCTACGCGTCCAGCCCGCACAAGTGGCTGCTGGCTCCGCAGGGCACGGGCCTGCTCTACGTGGCGGCTCCGTGGCGGGAGAGGTTGTGGCCCACGTTGGCCTCCGGCGGTTGGGACGACCTGAGCCTCGGGGCGCAGCGCCTCAACCACCTTGGCACGTTGGACGAATCCCGCCTGGCCGGGCTCCTGGCGGCGGTGGGGTTCCACGAGGCCGTCGGCGTGGACCGGATCGAGGGGCGCGTGCGCTACCTGCACGGATACCTGCGGGGGCTTCTGGAGGGGATCCCCCGGCTCGATGTCGTCACGCCCGCGGGGGTCGAGCTGTCCTCGGGCATGCTGTCGTTCCGCATCGAGGGCGTGGACTCCCTGGACCTTCAGCGGCACCTTGGGCGGGTGGCGAATGTACGAACCAGGGTCGTGTCCGAGTACGACTACGGCTGGATGCGCCTGTCCACCCACATCTACAACCACCCGGGGGAGCTCGATCGGGTGGCCGAGCTCCTGGACGACGTGGCCCGCGTGGGCCTGCCGGGTTGAGCGGCCCCGACACGGCGAGCCCCGGCTCCACGCCGATGCCCGACCCTTCCACCGAGATCCGGCCCCTGACGGGCCCCAACACCGCTTCGGGCGCCGCGCCCGGGCCGGTGCGGGAAGACGGACCGCCCTACCTCGCGGCCCTGCTCGCGGGGACGCTCGTCCTCGCCCTCTACGTCCTGACCCTGGCGCCGACCACCGGCTTCTGGGACGCCAGCGAGTACATCGCCACCGCCCACATCCTCGGGATCCCCCATCCTCCGGGGAACCCGCTGTTCGTGGTCCTGGCCAAGGTGTGGCTCACGGTCCTGGCGCCCCTGGGCCTGTCCGTGGCGGTGCGGATCAACCTCCTGGCGGCTCTGACGAGCGCCGTGGCGGCGGGCTTCTTCTTCCTGGTGGCGCATCGGGTCGTGATGGGCCTGGTGACGCGGCGCTGGATGGCTCTGGCCGGCGCCGGGGCTTCGACGCTCCTGGGGTCCACTGCCTTCACGGTGTGGAACCAGTCCACGGTGAACGAGAAGGTCTACACGATCAGCGTGATGATCATCGCCGTGGTGTCGTGGCTGGCGCTGCGCTGGCGGGACCGGCGCGACGAGCCAGGGAGCGAGCGGCTGCTGCTGGTCGCTCTGTACCTCATCGTTCTGGGCTCCACGAACCACCTCATGTCGGTGCTGCCCCTCCCGGCCCTCGGCATCTTCGTGCTGGTGGTGGGACCCTCGGTCCTGCTGCGCCGCTCCCTGTGGATCCGGGGCATTCCCCTCGTGCTCCTGGGGCTTTCCTTCAACATCTTCCTTCCCATCCGGTCCGCCCAGGACCCCATCATCAACGAAGGCGAGCCCACGTGCGAGACGGCCACGGGGGCCGCCGTGGCGGTGTTCAGCAATGGCAAGCGCGGGTGCCCCGCGCTGGCGGACAACCTCCAACGGACACAATACCGGAAGCCTCCCGCGACCGAGCGCCAGGCCACGTTCAAGGCCCAGCTTCTCAACTGGTACCAATACTTCGACTGGCAGTGGGCCCGGGGTGCCGATCCGTCGGAGCTCCCTGGGACGGGCCGGACCTCCATGACCGTCCTCTTCCTGATGCTGGGGATGTTGGGCCTGTGGGCCGCTTGGGTCGTGGACCGGACGGCCGCGGTCTACCTGAGCGTCCTGGCGGCGGTGCTGACCGTGGGTCTCGTCTACTACCTGAACTTCAAGTACGGCTTCTCGCTCTACCCGGAGGTGACGGGCCCGTACACCCATGAAGTCAGGGAGAGGGACTACTTCTTCATCGCCGGGTTCATGCTGTGGGGCGTCCTGGCCGGGATGGGCCTGACCTGGACCTGGGCCGTGCTGTCCCGGCAGATGTCCTCGCCCCGGGCGCCCCTGTGGACGAGCCCCGTGCTGCTCCTGGCTCTCATCCCCCTGGGGATGAACCTCTCGTGGGCGAGCAGGGCAGGGGACTGGGCGCCCCGGGACTGGGCCTATGACCTGCTCATGAGCCTGGAGCCGTACAGCCTCATCTTCACCAACGGGGACAACGACACCTTCCCCCTCTGGTACCTCCAGGAGGTGGAGGGCATCCGGAAGGACGTGACCGTGATCGTCGGCGAGTACCTGAACACGTCCTGGTATCCGCTTCAGCTCCAGCGGCACACCGCCCCTGGGCGGCAGCGGCCTCTCGAGGGTGAGGGGGCCGCGCTCTACGAAGCGCCGCCCGTGCCCACCCGCTCCATCCTGGCCGTGGAGCCTCGCCTGGTGGACTCGGTCGCCGCGGGGTCGCTGCAAGGGGACCTGTCCGTGCCCTTCACGAACCTCGTCGTCAGCTACCCGGAGGGCACGTTTCTGGACCGGCGCCAGCGCATCGCGTTGCGCATGATCCACGACTCGGTGGGCGAGCGGCCCGTCTACTTCGCCAGCCAGGCGGGACTCATGAACGAGCTGGGCCTGACGCGGTGGGGGGTGCGCCATGGGCTCGCCGTCAGGCTGGACGTGCGCAACCTCGATGGGCCGGTGCCCGAAGGCTACGTGCGGGCCTCGCCCGGCGTGGGCGGGGAGTGGTTCCACTACCCCCGCACCCGCCTCCTGTACGACGACGTCTACCGGTTCAGAGGCTTCCGGGACCGCGAGGTGTGGGCGGACCGGTCCACGGTGAACATCCCCTACTACTTCTACGCCCTCGCGGTGCAGCTCATGGACGTGGGGCAGACGTCCGGGATGGACGAGGAGGGACTGAGTCGTCTGGCCGAGGACGCCCGGTCCTTCCTGAGGACCTACCAGGGAGGCGCGCTGGGCGCCCCGGGGGACACCGGGAGCTGAAGCCGGGGGGGGGAGGGGAGGGCGGTGATCGCTCCCACTCACCCCTCGCCCGTCCGAATCGTCGGCTCAGGCCCCCCGGCGCTCCCTGCCTACCGGCGGGTCGTCACCCTGATCACGCCGCGGGCTCCTGCCTCCTCCCCCAGCTCGGCCGCCGCGGCGCCCTTGATGACCTCGATCGACTCGATGTCCAGGCTCCGCACCGCCTCCAAGGTGCCGTGGAAGCGCTCGCCATCCACGTAAATGACCGGTCCTGGCGTGGGCGTGAGGGTTCCTCTCGGTCCGTCCTTCGTCCTGACCTGGATGAGCCCGCCCGCCGCTCGCTCGCCGTAGATGGCCAGGGCGGCCGGACCCTTCACGATTTCGACGGACTCCACGTTCGTCGCGTCGAGGTTCGTGATCTCGCGGGATGTGATCACGCCGTCCACCACCAGGAGGGGCTTCCTCTCGAGCAGCGCCGACTCGTCCACGGTCGCGACGACGGGCGCTTCCCTCACGGTCGCGACAGCCTCCGCCCGCGCCTCGCCGGTCAGCCTCCTCAGGACGCCCTCCACCTTCCGCGCCGCCCCGACCAGGACGCCGTCAGGGGGAGGCGTGGCTCCCAGGGTGGCCGCAATCGTCCTGGCCTCCGCCGTGGCCGCGAGCTCGACCAAGGCGACCTCACCCAGTCGCGCGACCTCGCGCGCTGGAACCGCACCCTCCGTGACCTCGCGCAGGGTGACCGCACCCACCGTGATCTCGGGCAGCTCAGCCGCGCTCACCGTAACCTCGCGCAGGGTGACCGCACCCACCGTGACCTCGGGCAGCTCGGCCGCGCTCATCACGCTCTCATCCGCCACGGCAGGGGCCTCGACTCCACTCGGCGGGGGCGTCTCACAGGCCACGCCGACGAGAGCGCCGGCGATCACAATCGCCATGGCGGAGCGCCACGGGCTCCCTCCGGAATTCCTCTCCGCGATCATCTTCAACCTCCTCTCCAGGGATGAGGGCGGCGCCGCGAGGGCCGCCATTGGAACTCGGGTGCCGGACATGCGCTGGCCCACGCTCAGAAGCAGGTCGCCGTAGCGGCGGGGCGAGGCGCCCCCGCTGAGGACCCGACCGTCGCAGTCGAACTCGACGGCCAGGCGCAGGCGACGCAGGTGCCACCACAGGAACAGGTTCCACGGGGCCGCCGCCACGGCGGCGACACCGCCCGCCAACAACAGTGTGTCCCGGGCGCGCCGGTGCTCCTCCTCGTGGGTCAGAACGAGGTGCCGCTCGATGGGGTCCAGCCCCAGCACCCAGCGGGGCAGGACGATGAGGGCCCGGCGCACGCCCAGCACCGCCGGACCGAAGTCGTGGGACAGAACCACCCTGTCGCCCAGTTGAGGGGCCTCGGGCCACTCGCGGACTCGGCGCGCCAGGCGATGATATGCCCCCGCCAGGAGGACAGCGGCGGTCGTTGCCAGCAGGATCCATCCGACGGCGAGGGCGGTGTCCAGGCCCTCGGCCCGGGACGCGTCGCGGAGCACGGTGGCCAGGGCGTCGCGCGCGCGCTCGAACCAGAGGGCGAGTGGGAGCCCGGTCGTGGGGGCAGGGAGCGCGCCCGGCGTTTCCGCGGAAACGGGGAACGCGACCAGAGTCCCCGCCGGGCTCCCGCCGCCTCGGGGAACCAGCCACGTCACGAGCGGCAAGGCCCAGGAGCCGAGCATCGTCGCGGCCCAGATCCAGCGGGCCGGGCGCCCGTGGAGCCGCAGGGCTCGCTCGGCTTGGGCCGCGGCGAACCCCAGGAGCAGCGCCACCAGCGCAGCGTACGCCATCCACACGGCGATCATGATTCCGCCTCCCCGTCCGATGCTTGTGGTGGATGCGACCCGGTCGGGTCGTCCGGGTCAGGCGGTTCGGGCGGGTCGTCCCGGCTCCCGGCCTCGACGGCTGCCTCGTCCAGCAGGCTGCGCATACGCTGGATCTCCGGGGCCGACAGCTTCCGGTCCGAGACCAAGCGCGCCAGGACCAGCTCCGTGGAGCCCTGGAAGATCTTGTTCACGACCCGCTTGAGAGCCCAGCGGCCGGCCTCGTCGGGCTCGACGACCGCGAAGTACCGATAGGCGCGACCTTCGGCCTCGTGCCGAACGGCGCCCTTCTCCTCCAGGATCTGAAGCATCTTGAGCACCGACGTATAGCCGAGAGCGTCGCCCAGGGCGTCGCGGACCTCCGCGACCGTCCCCGAACCCAGCTTCCACAGCACGCTCATGATGTCCAGCTCGCGATCCGTGAACGCTCCCCGATGCGCCATGCCCGCTCCGTTCCTACGAGGGTCTTCGTATCAAGGTAGGGTGTCGCGCCGTATTTGTCTACGAGGGTCTTCGTATCGAAGGTAGGGTGTCGCCGCGCGTTCGAGCTCCCCCGCAATCCTCGGTGAGTTCCGACACTCGGCACAAGTCAAAGACGACGACGGATGCTTCGCCGCGAGCGGCCAGGTACAGGAGGCCACGCGATTCGTCCACGGCGAACTGCCCGGTGTTCGGCATGGCAGAGAAACTCAGCCGATGGAGGACGCTGGCGTTGTCAGCATCCAGAACGAGCAACAACCCGTCACGCTCGGACGCCGTGTTCAATAACAACCACAGGTTCCCGTCCACCACGGCCAGGTCACTTACATACTGAAGAGAATGGACGCGCGACGGGTTCTGCTCTTCGATGTTCTCCCGCACGAAAGTCTCACGGACTTTCCGTAACACCGGCTCGTTCAAGGGGCTTGCCCACAGGAGCTCGCCAACCGCGTCGTATCGCCGCACTTCAGGCTCCGCAAGAAACGCCAGGTAAGCGGAATGGTCGGGCGCCCAGGCGAGCATGGCCCGGTTCCGAAACGCGTCCGGTACCCTGCTGTCCCGTATCTCAGCCTTGAGCGCGGAGAAGTCATAGAAACTGACGTTCGGGACGATCGGTTCGCCGAACATGCGGATGCGGGTCCCGTCAGATGCGAGCACCAGGACCATTGCCCCCTCAAAGCCGTCGATCGTGGCGCCGAGCGCGCCATCGCCCCGGAAGGCGCGACCGCTTCCAAGACTCGGTGCATCGAGGAGGTAGCTGCGTCCCAGATTCCCGGGGCGATCGAACACCTGCACCCGATTGCTCGTGGCGTCGACCACCCACAGAGAGTCCGCGCTGGCCGACACAACGTACGGCATCTCGAACTCGCCTGGGCCCTGTCCTTCCCTGCCTATCGTCCGGCGAACAGAACCGTCGGGACCGACGACCAACACGTGTTTGAAACCGTAGTCGGCGATGTGGACCTCACCGTCCGGCGCAACCGCCAGGTCGTAGACGCCCCCGACCAGTTCGGAGGCGGTTTCGACCAGCGTGTCCACGGGAACGAGAACCACCGGCGCGTTGGGATCGCGCGCCTCACTGGAATCTGAACAGCCCATCGTCGTCGCAATCAACAGACCAACAATCGCATACGCTTGCCTCGTTTGACGCCATTCCATTCGTCGGGCAAGCTTGGGATCGGGTCGAAGTGCTTTCATGCGACATCTCCCTTGTCGTTGCTCCCCTGGTCCGCGGCAGGCGTTAGTTCGGCAGTGTCCCACGAGGGTCCTCGTATCAAGGTAGGGTGGCGCCGCGCGTTTTCTACGAGGGTCTTCGTATCAAGGGTGGAATGTCTCCTCGGATTTGTCAACGAGGGTCTTCGTATCGGGGTTCGCCTCTCCCGGGGAAGGGCACCTGACGCCCCGTCTGAGCGGGAACCTCCGCCCCACGCCGGGGGTCAAGAGAGCGCCATGTCGGACGCGACTCCCTCCCGCCCGCTTCCCGAGCTGTCCCGCTCGGAGATCCTCCGCTACGCCCGGCACATCGTCCTCCCCCGGGTAGGGATGGAGGGCCAGATGAAGCTCAAGGCGTCCCGCGTCCTGTGCGTGGGCGCGGGGGGTCTGGGCTCGCCGGTGGCGATGTACCTGGCCGCCGCTGGGGTGGGCACCCTGGGCATGGTGGACTTCGACGACGTGGACGTCACCAACCTGCAGAGGCAACTCCTCCACGGCACGGACGACATCGGCCGGTCCAAGCTGGACTCGGCGAAGGACCGACTCCACCAGGTAAACCCGCACGTGGAGGTGGTGCCGCACCCCGTCCGCCTGGACAGCGACAACGCGCTCGACATCCTGGCGGGCTACGATGTGGTCGTGGACGGGACCGACAACTTTCCCACGCGCTACCTGGTCAACGACGCCTGCGTCCTTCTGGGCAAGCCCAACGTGTACGGCTCCGTCTTCCGCTGGGAGGGGCAGGTATCGGTGTTCGCGGCCCCCGGCGGTCCATGCTACCGGTGCCTCTTCCGGGAGCCTCCGCCCCCGGGGCTCGTGCCGAGCTGCGCCGAGGGTGGGGTCATGGGCGTGTTGCCGGGAATCATCGGCTCCGTCCAGGCGATGGAGACGGTCAAGTGGATCCTGGGCCTGGGGGATGCGATGGTGGGACGCCTCCTCCTGTTCGATGCTCTGGAGATGAGCTGGCGCGAAGTGCGCCTCCAACGGAACCCGGAGTGTCCCGTGTGCGGCGACGAGCCCACGCAGGATGGGCTGATTGACTACGAGGTCTTCTGCGGCACCGATGGTGGGAGGGGGGGCGTGGTCGGGGGCGTGGTCGGAGGTGTGGTGCCGCCGGGCGCGGCTGGGGATCTGGCCTCCGGCTCGGTTGGAGCCGCGGCGCGGTCGGGCCCGCCGGAGGTCGACGCTCCCACGCTGGCCGAGCTTCTGGCATCTGACCAGCCACCCTTCCTCCTCGACGTGAGGGAGGAGTGGGAGTGGGCTGCCGGCAACCTCGAGGAAAAAGGCGCGCGGCTGATCCCCATCTCCGAGCTGGGCGGTCGCCTGGACGAGCTGCCCAGAGATCGGAGCATCGTGGTCATGTGCCGGGTCGGCGAGCGGAGCGCCTGGGTCACCGAACGGCTCCTGGAGGGGGGCTTCACCGGCGTCATGAACCTCCGCGATGGCCTCAAGGCATGGGCCGCCCAGGTGGATCCGGAGTTGCCGGTGGCATGAGGGAGGCCGCGTCCCGTCCCGCCCGACGCTCCGCCCGGTTCACCGATGGATCGAGCGGCCGGCGTTTCCTGGCGCCGCGACCGGGCTGGGTCGCATCGCGGCCGACGCGCCTCCCGCCCCGACCGGGCCGGGACGCGCCATGACCCTCGCGCCGTCCGCGAGCCCGGGCGCCCGCCCTCGGGTCGTCGTGTGCGGCGCGGGCTTCGCCGGGCTGTGGGCCGCCCGGGCCCTGGCCCGGACCGAGGTGGATGTCCTCCTCCTGGATCGGTTCAACTACCACACGTTCTTTCCGCTCCTTTACCAGGTGGCCGCCGCCGAGCTGGGGCCCACGGGCATCGCGTACCCCGTGAGGAGCATCCTGCGGAAGATGCCCAACGTTCGTTTCCGCATGGCGGAGGTGACGGGCCTGGACCTCAATGGCCGGACGGTTCTGGCCGGTGGCGATGGACTCCCTTACGACTACCTCCTGGTGGGCCTGGGCAGCGTCCCCAACTACTTCGGCGTCGAGGGGGCGGCCAAGCACGCCTTTCCCCTGCGGGACATGAGTCAGGCCCTCCCGCTCAGGCAGCAGATCCTCTCCCGCTTCGAGGCCGCGGAGGTGGAGGACGACCCGACCCGGCGCCGGCGTTTCCTCACCTTCGTCATCGTGGGAGGCGGGGCCACGGGAGTCGAGTTCGCAGGCGCGCTGGCGGAGTTGGTCTACGGGCCGCTCCTCGAGGACTTCCCCGGCGTGGCTGAGGACGAGGTGGCCATCGTCCTGCTCGAGGCCGGCGACCGGGTCCTCGCGGGGATGCCCGACGGGCTCGGGGAGTATGCGGTCGATCGGCTGCGGCGGCGTCGGGTGGAGGTGCGGTTCGGCGCGCGGGTGATCCGCGTCGGCCCCGAGGGAATCCACTTGGCGGAGGGCCCGCCACTTGCCACGGAGACGGTGGTGTGGACGGCGGGCGTACAGGGGGATCCCCGGGTAGCGGACTGGGGCCTGCCCGTTACCCGTGGAGGGCGGGTCCCGGTGACCGGTGCGCTGCATCTCGGGGAGCATCCGGAGGTCTTCGTTGCTGGAGACCTGGCCTGGTTGACCGACGACGAGGGCGCTCCGCTCCCCCAGGTGGCACAGGTCGCGCTCCAGCAGGGCCGCCACGCCGCCCTGAACGTCCTCCGGGCAGTCCGGGGTCACGCGCTCCGCCCCTTTCGGTATCGGGATCCGGGCATGCTGGCTGTCATCGGTCGCAATGCCGCGGTCGCCCATCTCAGGGGCAGGAGCTTCAAGGGGTTCGCCGCGTGGATCCTGTGGCTCGTCATCCACATCGCCTACCTCATCGGCTTCCGCAACCGCGCCTTGGTGCTGGTCAACTGGGCCTGGAACTACATCCGCTTCGAGCACGCCGTGCGGTTGATCTTGCCGAGTGCCGGGGGAGAGATGCGGGGTGAAGGGAGGGGCTCGACGGGCAGCGAACCGGGGGGCGAACCGGGCAGCGAACCGGGCAGCGAACCGAGGGGCGAACCGAGGGATTGACCGAGCCTCGGTCGGGTGATGGGACCGACCCGAACCGCTGGGGCTGAACCCAGGCCGAGAGGTCGAGATTTCATCCTCAATGGTACGCCGGCTATCTGCCTGCCCCTTGGCGAGCCGGCTGCCCGCCTCGGGGGAGCCGCCAGCCTGCCCCTGCCGGCCGCCTGCCTCGGGGGAGCCACCAGCCTGCCCCTGGCGAGCCGGCTGCCCGCCTATGGCCCGCAGGGACTGCCTGTGGCGTTCCGGAAGCTGCTTACCCGCAACATCCGTCATCCGCCTCGACGGCCCGCCGCCCGCCGGTACGGCCAAGCCTGCGGCGAGCCGGCGACCTGCCTATCGGACGCCAGCCACCGGCCTACGGCGAGCCCACCACGCACCTACGTCCTGCCGCCGGCCGGCAGGGCCCTGCCGCGCGGATCGCGAAAAGTCGCCCGCCCGTCGACGAGGGCGACGCCGAAGCCGTCCTCGTGGACCTTGCGGTGA
>DASWKP010000154.1:0-2815 GCA_036396575.1 Longimicrobiales bacterium
CAACAACCCGGGCCTGGCCATGAACAACTTCCAGGTCGAGTTCTTCGGCCAGGCGGCGCACGGCGCCGCCGACCCCTGGAACGGGCGCAGCGCGCTGGATGCCGTGGAGCTCATGAACCACGGCGTGAACCTCATGCGGGAGCATGTGCGGCCCAGCTCTCGCATCCACTACGTCATCTCCTCGGGAGGGGAGGCCCCCAACGTGGTGCCCGAGTACGCCCGGGTCTGGTACTACGTCCGGGACACGGTGCGGACGGAGGTGGACAAGAACTATGCGTGGGTGTTGAACATCGCTGCCGCGGCGGCCCAGGCTACCCGCACCGAGCACGAGGTGTCGCTCATCACCGGGGTCCACGCCTACAACCACAACCGCCCCCTCCAGGAGGCGCTGCAGCGCAACCTGGAGCGCGTGGGCGAAGCCGGCTTCACAGACGAGGACCAGGCCTTCGCCCGCCAGCTCCAGGACTTCCTGGGCATCGAGGAGAAGGGTCTGGTGGCCCGGATCGAGCCTCTCAAGGAGGGGGTGGAGCCGCCCAGCGGAGGATCGACGGACGTGGCCGAGGTGAGCTGGCTCACGCCCACGGCGGGGATCAGCGTCACCACCGCCGCCGCCGGCATTCCCTGGCACTCGTGGGCCACGTCCGCCTCTCACGGCACGCCGGGTGCCGTGCGCGGCGCCTGGTTGGCGGCCAAGGTCCTGGCGATGACCGGGGCGGAGCTCCTCACCGATGGCGGGCTCCGGGACGAGGCCCGGGCCTTCTTCGACGAGAAGACCGGCGGCCGCCCCTATGTGTCCCCGTTGCCGCCGGGCCAGAAGCCACCGGTTCCGCCGGACGTGAGTGGCGGTGGCGGTGGCGATGGGGGAGCCCCTCTCCGTCCATGACCTGCGCCCATTGCCGCGCCGGCGGCGAGAACGTCTTCGTGGGCCGGATGGTCCGCCGCGAACTGACCCGCTACCGCCGGAGGGGCCCCCGCGGCACGACGGGGCAGCTCCTGGACGCTCTCCGAGAGCGGGGCGTGGAAGGAGCCCTACTCCTGGACATCGGGAGTGGCGTGGGCGTTCTGGACCACGAGCTGCTGGCGGCGGGAGCGGTCCGGGCCGTGACGGTGGATGCCTCCCCCGCCTACCTGACGCTGTGCGCCGAAGAGGCCGAGCGGCGGGGCCACGCAGATCGCCTGGAGCAACTCCTCGGTGACTTCGTGGACCTGGCCCCCGAGGTCGAGCCCGCCGACGTGGTCACTCTGGACCGGGTGATCTGCTGTTACCCCCACATGCGCGTCCTGGTGGGGGCATCGGCGACCCGCGCCAGGCGCCTCTACGGCGTGGTCTTTCCCAGGGAGCACGCGGTGATGCGCTTCGGGGTCGCCGTCCTGAACCTCGTGCAGCGGCTTCTGGGCAGCGCGTTCCGGGTCTACGTCCACCAGGGGCGCGACGTGGACGACGAGCTGGACGAACGCGGGTTTCGGAGGGTCTGGACGGGAGGGTCCTTCCTCTGGCAGGCCCGCCTCTACGAACGGGTGGAACGCAGTCATCCCAACGGAACGGAATTCCATGTCTCGACACGCGTGTAGAGCCCCGCGGCTACTCATGTGCTTCGCCACGCTGGGCGCGTTCAGCCCCGCTCTGGCCCCCGGCCTGGCCGCCCAGTCCGAGGCCCGCCCCCTGGAGATCATGGACGCCTTCCGCATCGGGCGCGTCGACAGCCCCCGCATCAGCCCCGACGGCGCGTGGGTGGCGTACACCGTGAGCACCACCAGCTTCGATGACGAGAGCAGCTCGACCCGCATCTGGATGAAGGCTCTCGACGACCCGGAGGCGGAGCCCATCCCTCTGACCCTGGCCGAAGGCTCGGCATCGAGCCCCGAGTGGAGCCCCGACGGCCGCTGGCTGTCGTTCACGGCCTCCCGAGGAGAGGACGCGGAGACCCAGGTGTGGCTCCTGGACCGCCGGGGCGGCGAGGCGCGCCAGCTCACCGACGTGGAGCAGGGCGTGGGGAGCCACCGGTGGTCCCCCGACGGCACCCGCCTGATCCTCACCGTGCGGGACGCCGAGCCCGAAGACTCCACCCGCAAGGCCAACGCCCCCCGGGACCCCTGGGTCGTCGACCGCCTGGAATTCAAGCGGGACGGCACCGGTTACCTCACGGGCGACCGCCACACCCACCTGTACGTCTTCGACGTGGAGAGCCGGGAGCTACGACAGATCACGGCCGGCCGCTGGGACGAGTCCAGCCCCGAGTGGAGCCCCGACGGTGAGCGCATCGCCTTCGTGAGCAACCGCACCGAGGAGCCCGACGCCAACGACGACTCGGACATCTGGGTGGTGGAGGCCGGCGTGGCCGAACCCGTCACCGACCCCACCCGCCTGACCTCCAACCCCGGCCCGGATGGCAACCCGGCGTGGAGCCCCGACGGCAGCCTGATCGCCTACACGACCAGTGTCCGGCCCGACATGATCTGGTACGCCACCACGCACCTCGCGGTCATGAACGCCGACGGCTCCGATCCACGGGTGTTGACCGAGGCGCTGGACCGGAACGTGTCCAACCCCAGCTTCCCGGCGGACGGCAACGCCATCTTCTTCGAGGTCGAGGACTCGGGAGAGGACCACCTCGCCTACGTGGCCGTGAATGGGGGTCAGGTCACCCGCGCCGTGTCCGGCCCTCTCTCCGTGGGAGATTATGATCTGGGGCCGAACGGCGCCGTCGTGGTCCAGTTGGCCCGAACCGACGTCCCCGGTGAGCTGTTCACACCCTCCGGCGCGGGCCTCGTCCAGCTCACGCACGTCAACGATTCCCTCTTCGCGGGGCTGCGC
>DASWKP010000155.1:0-2688 GCA_036396575.1 Longimicrobiales bacterium
GATCGAGCCGCGCTTGGTGGAGGTGATCCGTTCTTGGAGCTCGCCCATCTCGGTGCCCAGCGTCGGCTGGTAGCCGACGGCCGAAGGCATCCGCCCCAGGAGCGCGGAGACCTCGCTGCCCGCCTGGGTGAAGCGGAAGATGTTGTCGATGAAGTAGAGGACGTCCTGCTTCTCCACGTCGCGGAAGTACTCGGCCACTGTGAGCCCCGTGAGGCCCACCCGCATGCGGGCGCCTGGGGGCTCGTTCATCTGACCGTAGACAAGGGCGGTGGACTCGAGCACCCCGGACTCTTTCATCTCCAACCAGAGGTCATTCCCCTCGCGCGTGCGCTCGCCCACTCCGGAGAAGACGGAGCGGCCACCATGCTCCATGGCGATGTTGTTGATCAGCTCCATGATGATGACGGTCTTACCCACGCCGGCGCCGCCGAACAGGCCCGTCTTGCCACCCTTTACGTAGGGTGCCAGGAGGTCGACGACCTTGATGCCCGTCTCGAAGATCTCGGTCTTGGGCTCGAGGTCGGGAAAGGCGGGGGGCGACCTGTGGATGGGCCAGCGCTCCACCTCGGCGCCCTCCCCTCCGACGGGGCCCAATTCGTCCACGGGCTCTCCCAGTACGTTCAGGATCCGCCCCAGCGCCGGCTCGCCCACGGGAACCGTGATGGAGCTGCCCGTATCGACGACTTCCATGCCCCGGCTGACCCCGTCCGTGGAGGACATGGAGACCGCGCGAACCTGGCCCCGCCCGATGTGCTGCTGGACCTCCGCCGTGAGTCTGATCTCCTCTCCACCCTCGGTGGTCGCCGTGATACGGAGCGCCGCATAGATCTCAGGCAGCTTCTCCGGGGGGAACTCGACGTCGAGGACCGGCCCGATGACCTGGACCACCCTTCCGATGTTCTTCTCAGACATGGTCTGCGTATCTCCGTTTCGGCGCGACCGGGGGAGGTGACTCCCCGACTATTCGAGGGCGGCCGCGCCGCCGACGATCTCCGCGATCTCCTGTGTGATCTGGCCCTGACGGGCCCGATTGTAGCTACGGGTCAGGTATTCCAGCATGTCGCCCGCGTTGTCCGTGGCGCTCTTCATGGCCGAGCGCCGCTGACCCTGTTCCGCGGCGGCATTCTCCACCATGGCCGAGAAGACCTCATTGCGCACGTAGGCCGGGAGCATCCGGTCCAGGATGTAGGGGCCCGAGGGCGTCAGGATGAAGTTCTCCATCGCCTTTGGCCGCTCCGGCGCCGGGATGGGGAGGAGTTGAAGCGTCCCCGGCGGCGTGGAAAGGGCCGAACGG
This sequence comes from Longimicrobiales bacterium, assembly GCA_036396575.1. Lineage (GTDB taxonomy): Bacteria > Gemmatimonadota > Gemmatimonadetes > Longimicrobiales > Gaopeijiaceae > DASWKP01. The sequence continues at coordinate 1,295 of DASWKP010000155.1, forward strand.
AACTCCGAGCTCACCAGGTAGACGGCGTCCAATTGGCCGGCCTCGAAGCGATCCCGGAGCGGGGCCACCAGGGACTCGGCGTCCTCCACGCTGGGGGCGTCGCCGATGTCCACCCGCTGGGTCATCATCACCTCACCGCGGAAGCGGAAGTAGGCGATGCCCTTCTTGCCGGCGACGTGGAGCTCCGTCTTGACCCCGCCCCCCCGGAGTTCTTCGAGACGGGCTCGGGCCTCCTTGATGAGATTGGCGTTGAACGCGCCGGCGAGACCCCGGTTGGCGGTCAGGAGCAGGACGGCCGCCGAGCGGACCTCTCCGGGCTGCCGGAGGAGGGGAAAGCGCTCCGCCAGCTCCGGTGCGTACAAGCTCCGGACGATGTCCTTCAGGACCTCCGAATAGGGCCTGGCGGCCCGTACCCGGTCCGTGGCTCTCTTCAGCTTCGACGTAGCCACGAGTTCCATCGTGCGCGTGATCTGGCGCGTGTTCTCGACGGATTTGATCCGCCGTTTGATCTCCCGTGCTCCGGCCATGGCTCAGTTCGTCACCCGGCTGCGGCCTCGACCCGCACGCCTTCCTCGGCGGCGAAGACCTCGGCGTAGTCCTTGATGGCGGCAACCAGCTTCCGCTCCAGCTCTTCGGTGAGCTCCTTCTGCTCGCGGACCCCGGTCAGGACCTCCTCGTGCTGGGCCTTGAGGTGCTCGTGGAAGCCCCGTTCCCAGGCGCGGATCCGGGTGATCGGGAGGTGGTCCAGGTGTCCGTTGGTCACGGCGTAGATGGCCGCGACCTGGTTCTCCACGGGCATGGGCTGGTACTGGGGCTGTTTCAGCATCTCCACCGTCCGCTCCCCCCGGGCGAGCTGCCGCTGCGTGGTGGCATCCAGATCCGAGCCGAACTGCGCGAACGCCTCCAGCTCGCGGAACTGGGCCAGGTCCAGGCGGAGGCGCCCCGCGACCTTCTTCATGGCCTTGATCTGGGCGTTACCTCCCACGCGGGAGACCGAGATGCCCACGTTGACGGCGGGCCGCACCCCGGAGTAGAAGAGGTCGGGCTCCAGGTAGATCTGCCCGTCGGTGATCGAGATCACGTTGGTGGGGATGTACGCCGACACGTCCCCGGCTTGAGTCTCGATGACGGGGAGAGCCGTCAATGAGCCGCCGCCGTGCTCGTCGGAGAGCTTGGCGGCGCGCTCCAGGAGGCGGGAGTGGAGGTAGAAGACGTCGCCGGGAAAGGCCTCGCGGCCTGGCGGGCGGCGCAGCACCAGGGAGAGCTGGCGGTAAGCCTGGGCTTGCTTGGTGAGGTCGTCGTAGATCACCAGCGTGTGCTTGCCCTGCCACATGAAGTGTTCGGCCAGGGCGCACGCGGCGTAGGGGGCCACATACTGCATGGGCGCCGGATCC
>DASWKP010000156.1:0-6910 GCA_036396575.1 Longimicrobiales bacterium
CGAGAGACGTCATTAACCGGCGTGCGAGCCCGAACGGGAACGCGGTAGCGGCGATGGGCGCGGAGTACCCGGAGGTGGAGGAGACCCTCGATCCCGGCGACTGGGAGGAATTCCGGACGCTGGCCCACGAGATGGTGGACCGCCTGCTCGACTTCCAGCGGGACGTCCATGATACGCCGGCGTGGCGCCCGATGCCCGAAGCGGTGGAACATCGCTTCCAGGAACCCCTGCCGGCGCGGGGCGCGGGGGCCCGTGGCGCCTGGAACGATTTTCTGGAGATCGTCCTGCCCTACCCCACGGGCCTCCACCACCCACGGTGGTGGGGCTGGGCGGGGGGGACCGGCTCCCCGATGGGAATGATGGCGGCCCTCCTGGGAACCGGATCCAACTCGGTGCCGGGCAATTTCAACGACGCCGCTTCGCGGGTGGAAGCCCAGCTCCTGGACTGGATGAAGGCGGCGATGGGCTTTCCCGCGGACGCGAGCGGCATCGTCACCGGCGGAGGCTCCGAAGCCAACATCGTGGGCCTGACGGTGGCGCGAGACGCCCGAGCCGACGGGGACGTCCCGCGGGGTGGTGTGGGGGCGGCCTCGGGACGGCTCGTCTTCTACGCATCCGCGGAGGTGCACTCCTCGCTGTTCAAGGCGGCGAAGATCCTCGGGCTCGGCTTGGACGCCGCGCGCCTGATACCCGTGGACGAGGCTTTCCGTATCCGCGTCCCGGAGCTGCTTGAGTCGATCTCCCGGGACCGCCGTGCCGGCCTTCACCCCTTCGCCGTCGTCGGCACGGCGGGCACCATCAACACAGGCGCCGTGGACGACCTGAACGCCCTGGCCGACGTGGCCGCCGACGAGGACCTGTGGTTCCATGTCGACGGCGCCTTCGGCGCCATGGCCGCGCTGTCGCCGGAGACGCGCGGGCTCGTGGAGGGCATGTCCCGGGCCGACTCCCTGGCCTTCGACTTCCACAAGTGGATGTACGTGAACTACGAGGCCGGATGCGTACTGGTCCGGGACGCTGACGCCCACCGCCGCTCCTTCTCGGCCGGCGCGAACTACCTGGATCCCCTCCCCCGGGGAACCGGCGCTCGGGTGGACATGGCCGGAGGCCGTGGCCTGCAGCTCTCCCGGGGCTTCAAGGCCCTCAAGCCCTGGATGACCCTGAAGCAGCACGGCGTGGACACGTTCGGGCGGCTGGTCGCCAAGAACGTGCGCCAGGCCCGCTACCTGGCGGGGCTCGTGGACGCGTCGCCGCGTCTGACCCGGGCGGCCCCGGTGGAGCTCAACGTGGTGACCTTCCGCTTCGACGACCCGGAGGTGGCCCCGGAGGTGCGGGACGAGGTCAACCGTGAGCTCCTCATGCGCATCCAGGAGCGGGGCATCGCGATCCCGAGCTCGACCCTCGTGGAAGGGCGGTTCACGCTCCGGGCCTGCATCTGCAACCACCGCAGCCGAAAGGCGGACTTCGACGATCTGATTCGCCGCGCCGAGGAGATCGTCGAAGAGATCCTGTCGGAGCGCCGTTCGACCCCCACCGCTTGACCCCCGCTGAGCGTCTACCTGGGAGGAGAGGGAGGATGATGTACGAGTGGTACGACCAGTTGCGGCGAGACCTCCGCTTGGCCGGCCGCAGGGCGGTCCGTCATTCCACCTTCACCGGGATCGTCATCGCCTGCATCGCCCTGGGCATCGGGGCCACGGCCGGCGCCTACTCGGTGCTGCACCCCGTGCTCCTGCGGCCCCTGGTGTTCGAGGATCCGGACGAACTCGTCCAGATCGGAGGCTTCAGCGTGGAGCGAACCGATCCGGACGAACGGTATTTCATCGCCTGGAATTCCGTGGATGCCCTGAGGCGGAATCGTCAGGTCCTGGAGGGTGTGGCGGGGTTCTATCAGCATGATTTCGACGTACTGGACGGAGAGACGACCGAGCGGGTTCCCGGGGCGGAAACGCTTCCGGGGAGCTTCGACGTGTTGGGGATCCGGCCGGTCCTGGGCAGGACGCTACGGGAGGAGGACGTGCGCGAGGGCCGGCGGGTCGTCCTCATCAGCGAGTCGTTCTGGGCGCGCCGATATGGACAGGATCCCCAGGTTCTGGGCCGCTCGATAACGCTCGGCGACGTCCCCCACGAGATCGTCGGCGTCATGCCCGACGGCCTGCGCTTCACGGCCCGGGCCGACGTGTGGCCCGTCCATCAGCCCGACGACTACACGCCGCGGGAGCAACTGGGATTGGGCGGGTTCCTGGCCATCGCGAGGCTCCCGGCGGGAAGGGACGCGGGCGCCGCCCAGGTGGACCTGGACGCCCTGGCTCGCACCCTCCGGGAGGCGGAGCCCAGCTTCCACGCGACGAGTGGCTTCGACGCCAAGCCGCTCCAGGAGTTCCTCGTGGGGGACTTCCGCCGGCCCCTGTGGGCACTCTTCGCGTCGGCGCTCTTCGTGCTTTTGGTGGCGGCGGCCAACGTGGCCAACCTCCTCATGGCCCGGGCCCAGGGAGACGCGTGGGAACGGGGGCTGCGCACGGCGTTGGGAGCCCAGTGCCGCCGGCTGGCGCACCAGAGCCTGGTGGAGAATCTCCTCCTGTCGGTTCTGGGCGCGGCGGCGGGAGTGGGGCTGGGGGCCGTCGCCGTGCGGGGGCTCCTGGCGGTCACGCCTCCCATCGGTCCGGCTTTCGACGACGTGGGACTTTCCACGCCGGTGGTTCTCGTGTCCCTGGTGGTGGCGTGCGTCTTCGCCGGCGTCATGACGATCCCCCCGATCGTGCGATGCCACGCCGCGCTGGGAGTGCTCCGGGGAAGTCGGGACGGGCACGGGCGGCGGGAGCGCCGGACCCAGGCGCTGTTCGTCGTTGGCCAGGTGGCATTGAGCTTCGTGCTCCTGGTGGGCGCGGGACTCATGTTCCGGAGCGTGGGCAACCTGAGCGACCTCGACCTGGGCTTCGACACCGAGCGGCTGGTCACCTTGCGAGTGTCGGCGCCTCCGTCGAGCGCCGGCACCGTGGAGGGCCGGGCGGGCTTCACCGTCGAGGTCCTCCAGAGGATACGAGCCATCCCGGGGGTGGACGCGGCGGGAGCGGTGTCGTGGGTGCCCTTCTCGGATTCGGACGTGGGCTTCGTCTACTCGGTGGAGGACTTCCCGCCCGGTGAGGACAGCGGGGACCAGACGCTGGCCTCCGGCCGGATCATCGGCCCCGGCTACTTCGCGGCCATGGGCATCCCCATACTGGCGGGCCGCGACCTCACCGAGGGGGACGTAATGGATGCCCCCCGGGTGGCCATCGTCAGCCGGGCGTTCCAGGAGCGATACTGGCCCGGCGAGAGCGCGCTGGGTAAGCGCATCAAGCGGGGCGCCTACATCATGGACCGTCCCTGGCTGGAGATCGTGGGCGTGGTGGGCGACGTCCGTAGCGGCACCCTGTCGGATGCCATCAAGCCGGCGCTCTTTTACGCCCAGGCCCAGAGCGAGGGCGCCTTCCTCGGGCAGATGGCGTATCCCGTGCGCTCACGGCTCGCCCCCGAGGCCCTCGTCGGCGCCGTGCGGGCCGCCGTGGGGGAGGTGTCCGCGTCGGCCACCGTGTACGGCGCCGCAACGGGAGACGACATCTCCGATCAGGCCCTGGGCCGGGCCCGCTTCAACGGCCTGGTCATCGGCGCCTTCGCCGCCATCGGCCTGCTCCTGGCCGCCGCCGGCGTCTTCGGCGTGACCGCCTACGGAGTGGGCCGACGGACCCGGGAGTTCGGGTTGCGGGCGGCCCTGGGCGCCGGCCCCGGGGAGATCCGAGGACTCGTGCTCCGCTCGTCCGTGGGCGTTGCGGCGGCCGGGATCGCCTTGGGCTTCCTGGTGGCGGTGGCCGTGGTGGATGGAATGTCCGCACTCCTCTTCGGCGTCGAGCCGCGGGACCCGGCCACCTGGATCACCGTCGCCGCGGTCCTGGCGACGTCGGTGATCCTGGCATCCTACGGCCCGGCGCGCAGGGCCACGCGGATCTCCCCAACGGTGGCCCTGCGGGACGGGTGAGGCGCGGGGAGAGCTTACCCGCCTGCCACCGCCCCCACCACGAGAAAAGGCTCGGCCCCTGAGGCCACGGCCTCCGGAAGGAGAGCGTCCGGAGAGGCGTGGGACCAGTCCTCGGCGCAGGCGAAGAAGCGTAGGAAGGCGCGGCGCTCCCGGGTGGCGTGGTCCCGGATGGTGCCCCGGAGCATGGGGAAGCGCGCCTCCAGGGCGTCCAGGATCGCCCGTTGCGTGACGGGACCCTCAACGTCGAGTTCCACGACGGCGTCGACGCCGGCCAACGTCTTGAGGTGGGCAGGCAACACCACGTGGATCATGGCAGCGTCTGGACCTCGACGGACAGCACCGGGGGAAGGTCCCGGACGATGGGCGTCCACGAGTCCCCCTCGTCGGCCGACCCGTACACCTGCCCTCCCGTCGTGCCGAAGTACACCCCGCACGGGTCCAGGGAGTCCACCGCCATCCCGTCCCTCAGGATGTTCACGTAGCAGTCCTCCTGGGGGAGGCCCCGCGTGAGGGGCTCCCACTCGTCGCCGCCGGTGCGGCTCCGGTACACGCGCAGCTTGCCCTCCGGGGGATAGTGCTCCGAGTCGCTCTTGATGGGCACCACGTACACGGTGTCCGGCTCATGGGCGTGGACCTCGATGGGAAAACCGAAGTCCGAGGGCAGGTTGCCGCTCACCTCGTGCCACGAGTCGCCTCCGTCGTCGCTCCGCATCACGTCCCAGTGTTTCTGCATGTAGAGGACGTTGGGCCGGGCGGGATGCAGCGCGATGCGGTGAACACAGTGCCCCACCTCCGCCGTGGGATCGGGGATGTACTGGGAGACGAGGCCTTTGTTGATGGCCTGCCACGTGTCGCCGCCATCCACGGTCCGGAAGGCGCCCGCGGCCGAGATGGCGATGTAGATGCGCCGCGGGTCGCTCGGATCCAGGAGGATGGTGTGGAGGCAGAGCCCTCCCGCCCCAGGCTGCCAATGGGGCCCCGACCCATGGCCCCGGAGGCCGGCCAGCTCCTCCCAGGTCGCACCAGCGTCGGATGACCGGAACAGCGCGGCGTCCTCCACACCGGCGTAGACCGTGTCGGGGTCGTCCAGCGACGGCTCCAGATGCCAGACACGCTTGAACTCCCACGGGTGCGGGGTGCCGTCGTACCACTGGTGGGTACCGGGCACGCCCTGGTACGCGAACTCATTGCCCACCGGCCCCCACGTCTTGCCGCCGTCATCCGAGCGGGGGATGACCTGCCCGAACCAGCCGCTGCACTGGGACGCCCAGATGCGGTCCGGATCCGCCGGCGAGCCCTTGACGTGATAGACCTCCCAGCCAGCGAAGTGCGGACCGCTCACGTCCCATTCCCGGCGCGTGCCGTCCGAGTTGAGGACGAACGCCCCCTTCTTGGTCCCGACCAGAACCCGTACCCGACTCATCCCGACGCTCCTTTCCACGCCTCACGGCGATGTGATGTACCGAGGTCTCCAGCTACTCCAGTAACGGCCGATCGCGTTCCCCGAAGGCCGACTCCACGTCGCGGTGCTTCCTATGGCAGGCGGCCGGAAGGTGGGAGGGAGTGGCCATCCACAGGATAAAACGGACGCGGGCGCGGAGGCCAGAGGCTCCGGTCCGTGTATGTCTCCGGTCCGTGTGATGCCGCGCAGGTCGGCAGGAGGGCACCCTCGTTAGGGCCCGTCAAGGAATAACTGTTGCATTCGACACAGTTATTCCTTGACGGGCCCTTAGATTGTCGAGACCCTCCGCTCCTTCCGTTCGCCGGGAGGCACCTTGGACGAAACGGTCACGTGGGGCCTGGTCGCGCTCCTGGCGCCCCTCATCCTGGTCGTGGCCGGTGCCTACGCCTCGGTGGGCCTGGGCGGAGGGACCGGATACCTGGCCATCATGGCCCTGGCCGGTGTGGCGCCCGCGGTCATGGCGCCCACGGCCCTGCTCCTGAACATCCTGGTGACCGGTGTCGCCCTCCTCCGCTTCGGCGTGGCCGGCCATCTACGCTGGCGCCTCCTGCTGCCCTTCCTGGTGCCCGCCGTGCCCGCGGCCTTCGCCGGCGGGCTCGTGCGCGCCGACCCGCGGGTGTTCCTCGGGGTCCTGGCCGGCGCTCTGGCTCTCGCCGCCCTGGCCATGCTTCGGTCGGCACCCGGCGCCGACGAGCGGGAGGATCTGCCGCCTCGCGCCCGACTCTACGGGGTAGCGGTTCCGGCCGGGCTGGTCATCGGCCTGATCTCGGGCTTCCTGGGCGTCGGCGGCGGCGTGTTCCTCGGGCCGCTGGTGCTCCTGCTCGGGTGGGCGGGCCCCAAGCAGGTGGCGGCCATGAACTCGTGCCTGATCCTGGTGGTTTCGGCGGTGGCCCTTGCGGCCCACGGGCTCAGGGGCGGATTGGAGCTGCAGGTGGTCTTGCCGCTCGGCGTGGCCGCCGTGGTGGGCGGCCTGCTGGGGGCCACGCTGACCGAGAAGGTTTCGGCCCCCCAACTTCAACGGATCTTCGCGGTGCTCGTGGTGCTGGCGGCGCTCAAGGCGGGATGGGACGCCTGGGCGAGTTGAGGGGCGGTCGACTTCGGGCATCCGCATCCCAGACCCACCTTCGATCACCAGACCATCGCCGTTCGGGCGTAGGCGAGGGTGCGCGGTGGGGCGGGAGCGGTCGGCCGCCGGGCGCGTCGACGGCCGTGCGGCTCCCCGACCGTGGATCGGTGCGTCGGACACGTTATCCCTCGGTGACAGAGGTGTCGTCAACTCGGAAAGGACAGCCCCTTCCTCCATGCTTGTCGACTTCACGTCATATGGTGTCGTCAACTCGACAGTGATCTCGGCCGTCGCTCACGCGTGCAGCATTCACGTCACATAGAGACGTCAAGTCGACAAGCGCGCGAAGACACGCCACCCTTGCAGG